>NZ_JBOBQG010000005.1:0-264391 GCF_050585845.1 Curtobacterium sp. AB451 | reverse complement strand
ATTTCCGGGCGGTGTTCGTTCACCGCCAGAGCGAACCGGCTCCGAGCGCCCCGGCCGGGTTCTGCTCGGGCTCGTGCAGGACCCGTGGTCGTCCGCCAGATAGCGGGGGTCGTCGTCCGGAACGGGTGGCGTGGTGTGGTGTGCACCGGATTGTTCCATGGGTGTTGACCGTTCTGGTTCGCGATCGTCGGCGATCGCGAACCAGAACGGTCACTCGTGCAGCACGAAGGGCGGACCCCGTCGGAGCGCACGCGTCAGCCCTGCCGGAGGAGGAGCAGGGGCGGAGTCAGCGGAGGAGGCCGAGCTCCATCGCCCGGGTCACGGCGCGCGTGCGGTCGTTGACGCCGAGCTTCTCGAACACGTGCCCGAGGTGCGTCTTCACGGTGGTCTCGCTGAGGAAGAGGGTGCGGCCGATCGCCGGGTTCGAGTTGCCCTGCGCGACGAGCTGCAGGACCTCGAGCTCGCGCGGCGACAGCGAAGGACCGGGACCGGGCTTGCCCGTCGTGCGGCGCACCAGGGCGGCTGCTGCCGAGGGAGCAAGGGCCGTCCCGCCGTGGGCCGTGGCGCGGAGGCCCGCGAGGATCTCCGACTCCGGCGCCGCCTTCAGCAGGTAGCCGGCCGCCCCGGCCTCGATCGCTGCGAGGATCTGGTCGTCGGACTCGTACGTCGTGAGGATGAGCACGCGGACGTCCGATGCCCGGGCGAGGATCCGGGCGGTCGCGTCGTCGCCGTTCAGCCCCGGCATCCGCAGGTCCATCAGGACGACGTCCGGTCGTTCGGCCAGCGTGACCGCCACGGCAGCCTCGCCGTCGCTCGCCTGCCCGACCACCTCGACGTCGTCGGCGTCCTGCAGCAGCGCGACGATGCCGGCGCGCACGATCGGGTGGTCATCGGCGACGACGACGCGGATCACCGGGTCACCTCGGACACGGGCTGGTGGACCGCCCGAGAGCGCGGCTCGCCCGCGGTGGGCAGTGTCACCTCGACGACGGTGCCGCGTCCGACCGCGCTGGTGATCGTGCAGGTACCGCCGGCGAGGGCGAGCCGTTCGCACAGCCCGCGGAGTCCGTGCCCGGCCGTCGGGCGGGAGGCGTCGAAGCCCGCGCCGTCGTCAGTGATCCGCAGGCCGACCCGGTCGGCGGCCACGTGCAGTGCGACCCGCGCCGAGGCGGCGTGGGCGTGCGCGCGGACGTTGGCCAGTGCCTCCTGGGCGGTGCGGAGCAGCACCACCTGCGCATCGCGGTCGAGGGCGCAGTCCGCCGCGTCGACGGTGACCGGGACGCCGGTCTCGCGCGTGAAGCGTTCGCCGAGTCGGTGCAGGGCGGCCCCGAGCCCGTCGCCGGCGACCCCGGCGGCACCGGCCGCGACGAGGGTACGGGACTCTTCGAGGGCGGCGCGTGCCGATTCCTCGAGGACGGTGAGGCGTTCGTCGAGCCGGTCGACGCGGTCGGCGGCGAGGTCGCCACGGGCGCGTTCGGTGAGCATGACGATGCCCGCGAGGTTCTGCGCGACGGTGTCGTGGATCTCTCGGGCGAGGCGTTCGCGTTCGCTCGTCACGCCGGCGGCCCGGTTCGCCTCGGCCAGGGAGTCCTGCGTCGCGCGGAGCTCGTCGATGAGCTGTCGTCGTTCGTCGGAGAGTCCTGCGATGCGCGTGATCCAGAGTCCGAGGGCGCAGGCTCCCGCAACGCTGATCGACTCGACGAGGAGCGTGCCGACGAGACCGGATGGCCCGGAGGCGATCTGCAGGCCCACACCGGAGGCGACGCCGATGAGGACGGAGACCGCGACGGCCGCGCGCACCCGTTCGACCTGGCACCAGGCGACCGGGAACAGGACGCACTGGATGAAGGCGGTGCTCGGGACGACTGCCGGCAGGACGAGTGCGACGGCGACGAGCAGCGGGACGAAGCCCGCCGCCGCACGGGGCGTCTCGTACCCGCGCCACCCGTAGCCCACGTAGGCGATGGCGAGGACCCCGAGTGCCGTGAACGCCGGCCAGCGGGTCGACCACGGGGACCAATCGAGCGCAGCGATCACCGCCACGAGCGCGATCGTGACCCCGACGGCCACGTGCAGGCCCCAGTTGCGGTGCGCCGTGGTCCGGTCCATGGCACCAGCATCCCATCGACCGGCAGCTGAACGGGCGTTCCCCACAGCCGGCATCAGGCGTCCTTGCGGTTCCACCGGAACGTCAGGAGGCACACGACGACGCCGACGACCAGCCATGCTGCCAGGACGAGGGCTCCGAGGCCGAGGTGCCACGCGCCTCCCGGCTCGGCCGACGCGAACGCGTCGGGCAGGAAGACCGACCGCATGCCGGACGCCATCCACCGCAGGGGGAAGACGGACGCGACGTTCTGCAGCCAGTCGGGGAGCTGGGTGAAGGGCAGGTACACACCGGAGATGAACTGGAGGACGAGGACGATGGGGACGATCGTGGCGGTAGCGCGGCGGCCCTCGCGGGGGAGCGCCGAGATCGCGATGCCGAGCACGCAGCTCGTCGCGACGCCGAGGAGCATGATGCCGGCGAAGCGTGCCCATGCACCGCCGTCGGTGGGGAGGTCCACGCCGAACACCAGGCTCGCGATCGCCAGCAGCAGGGCCGTCTGCACGATCGTGGTGACCAGCACCATGCCGATCTTGCCGATGAAGTAGCTCACCACCGGCAGCGGGGTGCCGCCCAGGCGCTTCAGCGTGCCGTCGCTCCGCTCACCGGCGATGTCGACGCCGAGGGACTGGGTGCCCGAGAGCAGGATGCCCGTCGCGACGAGGCCCGGCAGGTAGTACGTGGCGTAGTCCACGCTGACGTTCGGACCGGCCTGGATGTCGGGCGCGCTGCTGAACGCCACGGAGAACAGCGCGAGCATGACGATCGGGAAGAGGAAGGTGAAGAAGACGGCGTCGGGCGCGCGGAAGTACGAGCGGAGCTCGTAGCCGATGCGGGCGGCGCCGATGCTGACGGGGTTCGTTGCGGTCATCGTGTTGGCCTTGTCGGTCGTGTTGGCTGTCGTCGCGGTGCTCATCTGTGGCCGACCATTCCGAGGTAGACGTCCTCGAGGGACGGGCGGATGACTTCCAGGTCGTGCATGGGCGATGTCGTGCTCCTGACCAGACCTGCCGGGTCGATGGTGCGTTCGTCGTGCCCCTGGCCCGCGTCGTCGCGCCAGCGCACTCGGGGCGTCCGGGCCTCGGCGCCGCCGATCTCGTCGATCGGGGCGATGTCGAGCAGGGTCCCGTCCGCGATCACCGCCGCGCGGTCCGCGAGGTGCGCGGCCTCGTCGAGGTAGTGCGTGGTGAGGAGGATCGTCGTGCCCTCGCGCTTCACCTCGTCGATGAGGTCCCAGAACTGCCGGCGGGCCTCGGGGTCGAAGCCCGTGGTCGGCTCGTCGAGGAACAGGACCTCGGGGCGGCCGATGATCCCGAGAGCGACGTCGACGCGGCGGCGCTGACCACCGCTCAGACGGCTGATGCGGGTGTTGCGCTGCGACTGGAGCCCCGTCTTCTCGAGGAGTTCCTCGACGCTGCGGTGGCGCGGGTAGAACGTCGTGAAGTGCCGGAGCTGCTCGGCGACGGTGACGTTCGGCGACTCGGCGCTGGTCTGCAGGACGATGCCGATGCGTGCGTTGTGGCTGCGGCTCGTGCGGGCCGGGTCGTGGCCGAGCACCCGGACCTCGCCGCCGGTGCGGGTGCGGTAGCCCTCGAGGATCTCGACCGTCGTGGTCTTGCCGGCGCCGTTCGGGCCGAGGAGGGCGAAGGTCTCGCCGCGGGGGATGTCGAACGACAGGTCGGCCACCGCGCGCTTGCCGGTGGCGTACTGCTTCGTGAGGTGGTGGACCTCGATGGCGGGAGATTCGGGCATGCGTCCAGCGTGGCCCTCGGCGGGGCGCAGGGGATCGGCGGGTCCGGTCGTCCGGCATCCTCCGATCGGAGGATGGTGCGTCGGACGGGAGGCTCGGGTCGGCCGGGTCCTGACCTCGGTCGTCCGCAGGCTGGTTACGTTCGACAACCGGCGTGATATGTTGCCGGTGGGGGCGTCGCGGAGGGCGCGACGACGACGAGGGGGAGACGATGGCCGATCTGCGGGTCTCGTACAGTGCGCTCGACGGCGTGCAGCACGCCCTGGACTCTGCGTCGATGCCGTGAACCGCTCGTCGAGTTCGTTCCTCGGGTTCGTCGCCGTGGTCGGCCTGCTCACGACGGCGACGGCCTGTGCTTCGAACGGGGGAGACGAGAGGCAACCAGATGAGGCGAAGCAGAATGCCGTGGCGTTCCTGCGAGAGACGATGGACCACGAGCCGCTCGCATGGCCCGGGGTTCCGGATCCAGTCGCCACGCGGTGCTCCGACGGGGAGGACGGAGTCCGGTTCCAGTACCTCGTGATGATCGACCAGAAGACCGATCCGAAGGAACTCGCTACTTCGTTCGAGGAGTTCTGGAGGAGGAAGGGGCTCGACGTCCGACCCTCGCACGAAGACTTCGGGAAGTACGGAGTCGCCTATTCGGCAACCGCGCGTGCAGACGGGAAGCCCTGAGGATCGTTCCAGTTCAGTCAGCGTGGCATCAGCCTCTACGTCGACTCCCAGTGTGCCGAGGGCGCGCCGAACGACTACGACGAATGACGTGGGTGTTGTGAGCAGCCCGAGCCGAGCTCTCGTGGCGCTCGCCGGCGCGACCACCCTCGTGCTCGCGGGGTGCGGCACGGCAGGAGCGGGACGAGCAATGACGATCGAAGAGGCACAGGCAGGAGCGATCGTGGAACTCCGATCCACGCTCGCGTTGGCTCCGGACACGTGGCCGCAAGAGGTGCCGAGGGCAGCCGCGTACGACTGTCGGATCGACGGGGAACGGGCCGTGCAGTTCGGCTACTACGTCGAGGTGGACGCGCCGGACGATCCCCGGACGCTCGTGGCACAGGCAGGTCAGCACTGGGAGCGCGAGGGCTACGAGTTGTCGAAGACCCAGACGGAGATGGACACAGCAACCGGTCAGGTCTACGCCGTGGTGGCGCGAGCCAACGGCAAGCCCCGTGCTTCGATGACGGCCACCAAGGTTCGCGCGCACGTCAACGTCGACTCGCGCTGCGTCCTCGGCAACCCGGATGACTACCGGTGACGGCCGGGGAACCCGAGACCACCGCCGGGGAGACCACGGCGACGGCTGACGACCTGCGGCTCCGGCGCAACCGGCTGATCTTCGGGATCGTCGTCGCGCCGATCGGGGTCCTGATCGCACTCGTGCTGTCGTTTTTGGTGCAGATCAATTCCTCCGGGCGGTCCGCGAACGACGGCGGGGCCGCAGCCGGACCACAGATCGTGGCGATCGTGATCGGCCTCCTCGCCACCGTCCCGGCGCTCATCGCCGGGATCCGAGCGCTCCGTGATCGAGTCCTCGAGGTGGCTGCATCGGGAGCGACGGTGGTGGCGGGCGTGGGCTTGCTCGCCGTCGTGCTGCTCGTCATCGTCCCGTCGTTCGAGATCCTCCCGAAGTCCGCCCGCGATGCAGAAAGGTACGAGCAGCAGCAGCGGCTGGATGAGCTCGACGACATCGACGCCGGATTCGGGCCCGGATCGGCCGAGGAAGCGGGTCAGGAGATGCAGGAGTACGTCGACGATGCGCTGCAGCTGCTCGAAGTGGCGCCGAGAACGATGCGGACGACCACCTGGTCCAAGAGCGGCACAACGGCCGCGGGCAATACCTGTAGGGCCTTCCACGAGCGCATCCGGCTCGGGGATCAGGTCGACCGTTCGAGCAGCGCGGAGCGCTTGCGAACGGCGTGGAAGGCGGAGAGCGACCACACCAGCTTCTTCGAGCGAAACGGCGTCCTCGAGCTCAGCGTCCACCCCGCCGCCGCCACGATCTCGTGGATCAGGGCCGACAACCAGCTCATCGTCGAGAGCGACTGCATCCCGTACGCGGCGCCCTGACGAACGCCGCCTGGGAGGCGCGGGTCGGCGGTGATCCGCGCCTCCCGTCCGACGGATGGTGCGTCCCGACCACCGCCACCGGTCCGCTCGCTGGGTGCGGCTGGACGACGTCCGGTAGACCGGACGGGTGAAGGTCGTAGGAGTCGAACAGTTCGGAGGGCCGGATGCCCTCGCCGTCCACGAGGTGCCGGAGCCGCACGCCGGCGCAGGGTCGGTGCGCATCCGGGTGCAGGCGTTCGCCGTGAACCCCACTGACACCGGCGTCCGCGCCGGGGAGCGGGACAGCTCGCAGGCATCGCCGCCGTACGTGCCGGGGATGGACGCGGCCGGGGTCATCGACGAGGTCGGACCGGACGTGTCCGGCTGGGAGGTCGGTGACCAGGTCATGGCGATGGCGCTGCCGCTCAGCGCCCACGGTGGTGCCTACGTCGAGGAGCTTGTCGCGCCGGTCGGGTCGTTCACGCGCATCCCTCGGGGGACGTCGCTCCCGCTCGCGTCCACGGTGCCGATGAACGGGTTGACGGCGCTGCAGATCATCTCGCGGGCGGGACTCGCTCCCGGGCAGACGCTCGCGGTGACCGGGGCGGCCGGGCTGCTCGGCAACTACGTGGTGCAGCTGGCCGTCGCCGCTGGGCTCACCGTCATCGCGGACGCTGCTCCTGCCGACGAAGCGCTGGTCCGGTCGCTCGGTCCGACGCACATCGTGGCGCGCGGGTCCTCGTTCGCGGTCGCGGTGCGAGCGCTCGTGCCGGACGGGGTCGATGCGCTCGCCGACGCCGCGGTGCAGCGGTCTGAGGTCGTCGATGCCGTGCGTGACGGGGGAGTGTTCCTCGACGTGCGGGGGTGGGAAGGGAACGGCGCTCGCGGCATCCGGTTCGAGCAGGTCATGGTGTTCTCGGAGTACCGGTCGTTCGACAAGCTCGAGCAGCTGCGGCACGCGGTGGAGAGTGGGACGATGACGCCGCGGGTGGCGGAGGTGCTGCCAGCGGAGCGGGCTGCCGAGGCGCATGAGCGGCTCGAGGCTGGGGGGACGCGGGGGCGGTTCGTGTTGACGTGGTGAGTTGACGAGAGCGTGAAGGTCGGGAGGCGCGGTGCCGGTTGGTGCCGCGTCTCTCATCTGTCGGCGCCGGCGATTATTGGTAGTCTGCGATGTCGCCAGTCCCGCAAGCCGACTGGACCTCGATCGAGACGCGTCGCGGGCTGGCATTGACCGAGATGGATTCGACCGCCTGACCTGTGGTGACGGCTGACCAGAGCGGCCGACCGTCGTCGATCGTGTCCTGCTTGATGGTGACGTCGTAGTCGCGCTGCTTCCACGTCTTCGCAACCGCACGGACGAGCGACTCCGGATCCGTGGCGCCGGTCCGCTCCTGGTCCCACGAGAACGTGACGCCCGAGCTGCCGTTGCCCGTCGAGCACTCCGACGATGCGGGTCCGTCTGAGAGCGCGGTCCAATCACCGCCGGCAGCCTTGATCGTCTGCTCGACCAGGCTGACCATGCCGTCTCGCGCCTGCTCGGCGTCCATCTCGCTGCCTTTCGGTTGTTGCGCACATCCGGCCAGCAGCACCGAAGTACTCACCAAGGCCAGGATCGCTGTGGCGGTGCGTGTGCTCATCGGTCGGTGAGCTTCCCGGTGGTCGCGCGGGCGATGTTGTCGAGCGATTCGGTGTTCTTGTCGAAGTACCCGTACTGCCCGGCGTGATCGGTCGCGTTGTTCCAGATCGGATCGTGACGATTCACGCCGTTCATCGTCGGGTCATGCGGGAGACCAGCTGTCGGCAAGTAGGTTGCGCCGAACGCGGGGCTGGCTGGATCTCGGCGAGTCATGCTGAAAGCCTGCCCGATCCACGACCAGTTGTCGCCCGGTAGGCCCGGGATCGAACGCGGCGCCTGTGCGGCGAACACCTGATCGGAGTGGATGTCGCTGGCAGTCTTGATCTCGCGTTCCAGTCCTGCTGATCCAACGGTCACGTACGAGTCGACCCCGTAGTCACGGTGAGCGAGAGTGAGCGAGGACGTCGTCGACCCGTAGGAGTGTCCGACCACGTTCAGCGTTCCCTTGGTCGAGCCACGGGCAGCATTGAAGCCTGCGAGGTCTTGACCGAGTCGTTCGCTGCCTGCCCGAGCGAGATCGCCGTGCAGGACCGTCCTCGTTGTCGGGGTCTCGTAGTTGATCCACGCGACGACTGCTGCGTCGCCGACGTAGTCCTGTTGGCGGACCCGGAGGTTGTAGGCGGCTCGCTCCACGACCGTCATGTTCCTCGTGTCGGAGTCCATCCCGGGGACGAGGTAGGTGACATCGTGAGCCCTGTCGAGATCACCGATCGAAACAGCGGCGAGTGGAGGGTGGTGTGGGACGAGCGAGGTCAGCTGGACACCCTTGTACTTGCCGAGCGACGCGCGGATGTTCTTGTACGCGGCGAGGTCCACGCCGGACGCGGACGCGATGAGCGTCGTGAGTTGCTTGCGGTTCGCCCGGTCCCTCGCCCAGTAAGCGACGCCGTTCAGATTGCCGATCACGGCGGGGAACGCCGCGATCAGGGCGTCCTGCTCGGAAGAGTGCCCGTCGCTGCTTCCCCGCTCGTGAGAACCGCCCATTGAGGACCACCAGTCAGCGATCAGCTCGGGATCCGATACCGCATCAAGCCGGTCAGCTATCGCGGGATCGCCGCGCAGCGCGACTATCTGGTCAGGGGTCAACGAGCTCAACCAACTCAGGAGCTGACGGTCCGACATCCGCCCCACTGAGCGTGCTCGTACAGCGACGATGCCGACGGATTGGACGTCGGACAGTTTCGCGGCCGTTCCGTCGTCGAGGCGGGTCCGCTCAGCGATGAGCTCTTCCCAACGTGTGGAGAGTTGAGCGTCTACGGTGTCTTGCTGCATCAGTGCCTCAGTGACTCCGCGAAGCATGACGTGATCGGCTTCCACGTCCGTCCCGGCATCGACCGACTCGGTGAGTCGAGAGCGGTCCGTGACGAGTTGATCCCTCTCCTTTGCAGCACTGTCCTGCGCGGAGCGGATTCGGGCAGCTTCGTCCTGAATGCGCTCGACCTCGTCGGCGTAGCGCGAGAGCGTCTCCGCGAGGTGCTCGATGAGAGCGGCCGTCCGTGCGTAGGACGGTCCGAGCGTTTCAGCCGCTGACGTGAAGCGCTGTCTGGCCGAGCCAGACCATTCACTGGCATTCAAGCCTTCCGCTGTCCGCTCCAGTCGAGTTTGCTCGTCACGGAGCACCTGGGCCCGTGCTTCGTGGTGCCGCGCGGTGGTCCTGATCGATGCCGGAGCGCCGCGAGTCGGATCGGCCGTCATCTGGCGTCACTCGCGAGGTCAGCGTCGCGGCGAATGAACTCCTCGGCTGCCGACCGCACCCACTCGCCGATGGTGTCCGTCATCTCCGCAATTGCCCGCATAGATCGCTCGTATGACGTAGACGTCTCGTTGTGAGCCATTGCGACCGCGTCGCTCCCGAAGTCCGCCCGGCGTTCGAGACCTCCCGACGCTTCGCTCAGTGCTGCGCTGATCCCTTTGATGCTCGTGCTCGCTGCGTCCATGGCTGCGAGGTCGATGACGAGATTCCCCAATGTTGCCCCTCCGCCCGGGATAATATCAGATGTCGGCCGAGCTCAGGCGGTGCTCTGGTGCTCGCCATCGACTCAGCGGCGTCGCGGGACTCCGTTGCCAACTCCCACCCACAGCCCGTCCCGGGCCCGGGTCATGCCCACGTAGAGCTCGCGGCGTCCACGCTCCCGTCGTTCCCACTCCGTCTCGGACGGCTCGCCCGCCACCGGATCGAGCAGCCGGGGATCGACGTGCGCCAACAACACCTGCTTGAACTCGAGCCCCTTCGCCCGCTTCACGGTGCCGACCCGTACGGCGTCGGCGGTCCTGCCCGAGTACTCGTCGAGCATGATGACCGGGATCCCCGCTTCGCGAAGGACACCCCGGACGTCGTCCGCCTGCCGGTTCGTCGCCGTGAGGATCCCGATGTCGCCGTGCCCGGTCCCGATCAGCCGGAGCACCTCGCTCAGCCGCTCGATCATCGAACGGTCGTGCTCGGCCCGGCTCGGAAACCGGTGGAACGCCGGCCCCGGCCCCGACCGCGAGATCGCCGAAACCGCGTCGCCGACGCCGTCCACACCCTCGATGTCGACGAACTGGTCGTCCGCCACCATCTCCTTCGCGAACTCGAGGATCTCGGCCGTGTTGCGGTGGTTCACGTCGAGCACGACACCGCGCCCGGACAAGCTGATCCCGACCTCGCCGAGCGTGTACCCGCCCGGGTAGATCGTCTGCTGGCCGTCCCCGATGAGCGTCAGCCCGTCGGCACGATCCCCGACGAGGTGGTGCATCAGCGAGACCATCGCGCACGACAGGTCCTGCGCCTCGTCGACGATCACCGCGTCGTACCGTTCGAGCGGCACCGCCGCGACCGCGTCGCGCGCGAGCAGGACGATGTCCTCCCAGTCGTGCGCGCGCCGCTCGCGCAGCCCGCGTGAGTACGCCTCGTACAGGTCCCACACCGCCTGCCGCGTCTCCACGGGCAGCGCGTGCTTGCGCCCGACGCGCGCCAGGTCCGCGTACTGGTCGAAGCGCGTCAGGCCGCGCCCCTTGATGACGTGCTTGATCTCGTCCTCCCAGTAGGAGCGCGAGAAACGCGAGGACCGCAGTGGACTGGAGGCGCGGATCGCGTTCCAGGCGTCGTCGAACGCGAGTCGCGCCTCCCGTCCGGGCGTGCGGAACGCGATCCCGCGCTCCTTCAGCAGGCGCGTGGCGAACGCGTGGACGCCGACGAAGTCGACGCGGCCGACCATGTCGGGCGCGAGGCGCTCGAGGAGCGACTCGAGGACTCGCGGCAGGGTCCCGATGTAGGTGGTGAAGAGGACGCGGCCGCCGGTCGAGCGTGCGAGGTAGGCGGCGCGGTGGAGCCCGACGACGGTCTTGCCGGTGCCGGCGGCGCCGCGGATGCGTGCTGGGCCGTTGAAGCTACGGCGGACGAGCTTTGCCTGGGCGGGGTCGAGGAAGGCCATCCAATCCTCGATGGGTGCCTCGAGGACGCCGTCGAGGAGTTGGTCGGTCAGCTCGTCGTCGAGCGTGGCGACCGTCGTCGCGGGCGGTGGCGTCGGCGCGGGGTCCCGGGGGAGGACGGCTGCGGGGACGACGATCTGCGGCGGTGTCGCTGCGTCCTCGCCGATCACGGGGAAGTGGGTGAGCATCGCGGTGAGGATCTCGTCGACGCGTGATGCGGAGAGCCGGGCGCCGCGCTTCGTGATGTGGCCGACGAGGTCGTGCGTGCCGATGACGTCGACGGAGGCGACGCGCGCGTGCATGCGCTTCTGGCCGGCGAGTGCTGCGACGGCGTGGACCTCGCCGGGTGCGAGGCCGATGTCGGCGAGGGCGGCCTCGGTGCTGTACGCGAGGTCGGCGAGGCGGGCGATGTCGTCGGTGACGTCCTCCTGGCCGCGGGTGATGCGGTCGCCGTGGACCGCGACCTCGCGCCAGGCCTTCGTGTCGACGATGAAGACGCCGGCGCGGCCGACGACGACCATGTCCACCTGAGCGGTGCGGCTGCCGGGCCAGCGGCGGTCGGCGAGGAGGTGGTAGCCGATGCCGGCGAGTGGGGCGAGGAGCTGGGCGGTCTCGCTCTCCGTGCGTTCGGCGATCTCGAAGCGGGCGGCGCGTTGTTCGGCGTCGTGGGCCTGGCGGCGGAGTTCCTGTGCGTGGCTGTGTTGGCGGCGTGCTTCGACACCTGCCGATTCCCCGGCGATCGTCATGGTGTTGTCCCTCGGGGAGTCCTGGTCCTCGGTGCCGCTCGTCGTCCCCGGGACGAGTGGTGTTGAACCATCCTCGTGGAAGCGGATGTGGGGCGGGAGTACCCGTTGGGGGGACGAGCTCAGTCCTCGGTGGGCTCCTCTGCCTTCCGACGCATTCGGGCTTGCAGCCCGACCAGACGGTTCGACAGAGCTCCGGCTGCACTGGCGGCGTGACCGACCGCCTCACCGCTCAGACGCTTCGCGACGTCGACCGAGTCGGCGCCCACATCGAGCGCACGGTCGCGTGCGTCCGTCGCGACGTCATCGACGGCGTCCCGCCACTTCTTCGAACTCAGCGCAGAGCGCTCGTGCTCGATGCCGAGTCGCGCGTGGAAGTCGACGAGCCCGGACGCAACGCGGTTCGTGCCCTCGACGACGCGACGGGAATCGATGGGGTTGAGCAGCACCTTCATGTCGCTCATCCCTGCAGCCGCATCCATCCGGTCGATGAGTCGCTTCGTCGTGCCAGCGATGGCATCCCGTCGCTGCGCTCGTGCCACCTTCAGGCCGGTGCGATGGCTGTCGAGTTCGTCGGGCGAAGTCCTGAGAACTCGGTCGATCTCGAGCACCGCAAGACCATCTTGGAGCTGGAAGCACCGCGCCAGGACCGCCAGCCATTCGCTCGTGGCGGACTCGGCCTCACCGGTCAGGACGGCGAGCTCACCGACCTTCGTCGTCTTCTCGAGTTTCTCAGCGAGTGCGTCCAGCGCTCTGAGCGCGTACGACTGCACTGTCAAGATCGTCTGGCTCGCACCCTGGAGCTTCGACCAGGTCACCTCGTTGACACCGCCGACGTGCTCCCGGATCGTGAGCGCTTCGCTGATGAGCAGGTCGACACCGATCATGTCGGCGAAGACGTGGTCCTTCTGGGCACGGAGGACGTCGTCGAGCTTCGCATCGATCTTGGCCAGGTAGTCGGTGATCTCGTCGATGGCCTGCTGCATCGCGAGCTGCGCCATGACACCGGCGGCCCCGGTAAGGATGGCTGGGTTGGTGAGGACCGAACCTGGCGTCTTGACGAACTGCAGGATGCCCTTGATCTTCCCGCCGTCCGTGACGATCGCACGGCTCACGGAAGGCTTCGACCCCTTCATCGCCGGGAAGTCCTTCAACGCCTTGGCCGATTCCTTGGTCAGCTTCACCCATCGCCCTGACGCGGCCATACCGGCACCGGCCTGGGACGCCATCGACCCGGCGCTGGAAAGGTGGCTTCCGCGTGGGAGGTCGAGGTGACGTGAGGGAAGACCGTTCGACGACAAGAAGCGTTCGATGGCCGCAGGGTCGCCGATCACCGCGACGCCCTCGTCGTCACGGACGATCTCGATCTCATCAGTCATGGTGCTCCTCAACATCGGTCGAGCGGCAACGTGCTCGCGTCGACGTCATCATGCCGTGCGTGCCGCGCAGTTGTGGCACGCAACCATCGGTCCGGTCAGATGCTCGGGGCCGCCGGAGGAACCGGCGGCGTTGCGGGCTGGACGTGCTCGGTCCACTGCACCCCGTCCCACCAGCGGTTCGCGCCCTGCGCGTCCGGGTACCAGCCGGGCGGCGGTCCCTGCGGTGCGGTTTGCGTTGCAGTCGGCTGCTGCACGGTCACGGTCGGCTGAGGCGTCGTCGCCTGCGCGCCGAGGTGCAGCGACATCTTGTGACCGCAGCCGCGGCAAGTCTTAGTGAACCCCATCGCCAGCTCGGAGATTCCGACGGTCATGACAGCGGTGCTCGCGCGAACGCTGTTCCTACCCAGGTTCGCCGCAGCGCTGTTGGTGCACTTCTTGCAGTCCCGACAACCGGTCTCGACTCGCTTCGCCAATGTGAGCACCTCTCGTTCCTCGAGAAGCGTACGAGTGCGGCGGGTGTCCCGACCAGCTCCTGTTCGGGGGAGTTGCGGGATGGCGCACGTGTTTGCGGCGTTGGGAGGCGCGGCCACACGGTCGGCGCCGTTCGGTGATGCCTTAGCATCTGGAACGTGAGGGCTCCTCCCGAAGGCCCGCAGATCAGGAGCAGCCGGTGTCGGACCAACGAATGCAAGACGAGCGGCTGATGGCGGCGCTCCGCTTCCTCGTGGAGCATCCTGAGCCGGTTCGTCGTCGAGCAGTGTGGGATGCTGTCGTCGCTGACATCCCGATGACCGACACCGAGTCGACGTTCGTCGCATCACGGCCCGAGCCTCGTGGACGGAACGCGTTCTGGTTCGGCACATCGATGCTCGGTCGCGCGGGATTCCTGCAGAAGTCGGGTGACGGTCTGTGGACGATAACTGGCGAGGGTCGTCGCGCCGTGGAGCAGGATCCCGATCCGACCGAGTTCCGCAAGGAAGCCGCTCGCTCAGCGCGCGAGACGACCAAGGCACTGATGGCCGATCGTGCTGCTCGGCTGAGTGTCGCAATTCTCGCACCCGACGCTGGCGGAGAGCGGGTCCGAGAGGCGTCCGAGCGGTTCCGAGAGCGGGGCCTCCGCCAGCTTGCATCGGTCTTCGCGGAGCACCGCTCGGTGTGGCGCCCAGAAGTCACCGCGGAGCTGATCCGCTGTTTCGTCGAGCGCGAGGAAGTGCCGGGTGAAACGTTCCTCGACAAGCTCCGCGTCCAGTTCGCCGATGCGAGTGACGATGCACTCCTGCTCATGGCTGAGCTCGTCGCGTGGCAACTCCTCCCGTTGCAGACTCCGGGCGAGCGGAAGAAGCGCGAACGCGTGGAAACGCTGTTGAGCCTGATGCGGGAGCCGGTCGTCATCCCGGCTGACGTCGACCAGGCATTCCGCTCGTGGTCGTTCAACCCTGGCCAGGGAATGGCGCAGGGGATCCACAACGCACTCTCGATCGTGGTGCGGCTCGTGGATGAGTGGGTCTCGCTCGCTGATGAGGAGCGCGAAGCGCTGCTCGACGATCCGTGGGCGTGGCGGGACTTCGTCGCAGCGGTTCCGGGGACGCCGTTCCCGACGTTGCGCAACGAACTGATGTACCTCGTCCACCCGGACGCGTTCGGGGAAGTGATCTCCGCTGTCGATCGCGAGCGGATCAGATCGGTGTTCCGAGGCGAGGTCTCCGGGGACGTTGATGTCACGGAAGTTGCAGACGACCCCGATCGGGAGTTCCTCGAGATCACGCTGGCACTACAGACCAAGGAGAACGGCCCGGCTGTCTACTACCGCGAGCCGCTGAAGTCGAGGTGGGCCGAAAACTCCGTTTCTTCATCCGGATCAGACCACGAAGTTCAGGAGTCTCAGCCCGTCGACCCCGCGCCGAGGAGCACGCGCACGCCGTTCACCCTCGTGAACAGCCAGCTCGCCGCTGCCCTCCACATGCCCGAACACTGGCTCCGGGACACCCTCGACCTCATCGAACGCCGCAAGCAGGTCATCCTCTACGGCCCTCCCGGCACCGGCAAGACGTTCCTCGCGCAGGCACTGTCGAAGCACGTGACGGACGGCACCGACGGTGAGACGACCATCGTCCAGTTCCACCCGACCTACTCCTACGAGGACTTCTTCGAGGGCTTCCGTCCCGTCGCGAACGACGACAGTGGCAACCTCGCCTTCAGCCTCCGGAAGGGACCGCTCCGGCGCCTAGCAGACAGCGCCGCCGCCAACCCCGAGGCGAACTACTTCCTCGTGATCGACGAGATCAACCGGGGCAACATCGCGAAGGTGTTCGGCGAGCTGTACTTCCTCCTCGAGTACCGCGACAGCGAGATCTCGCTGCTGTACAGCGACGAGCCGTTCACGCTGCCGAGCAACATCTTCGTCATCGGCACGATGAACACCGCCGATCGTTCGATCGCGATGCTGGACGCCGCCATGCGGCGGCGCTTCGCGTTCATCGAGCTGCACCCGGAACGCGACCCCGTCCGCGACGTGCTGGCCGACTGGACGGCGACCAAGGGCTTCCAGGACGACCGTGCCAGCCTGCTCACGCGACTCAACGCTGCGATTGCCGACCACGACGCCAAGGTGGGTCCGTCGTTTCTGATGCGCGACCTCGACGCGAACGGTCTGGCGGACGTGTGGCGGTACGAGATCCTGCCGCTCCTCGCGGAGCACCACTACGGTGACGGCGTCGACCTGGAGGCGCGGTACGGCCTGGCAGCCTTACGTCGCCAAGCGACGCCTTCCGTCGCGGACGGGGCCGAAGGTGCCGACCCCGCGGGTTGAGTTGCGGGAGGCGGACCAGCCGACCCTGCACCGGATGCCGCGCGAGGTCGCGGCCGGCCTCGTCGCGGCGCGGATCGCGGACGTCTCGCCGACGTTCGTGGCGGACGAGTACCGCGTCAGCGGTGTGCGGAAGGTCGGCGTCGTCCGGATCGCCGAACACGACGTGTGGATCCGGCCGAAAACGCCGGTGCGGCGGCTGTTCGCGATGCTCGGCTACGCGCGGGCGGGGAGCGCGATCTGGGAGGACGAGGACTTCGGCTTCGCGGCGGACGAAGACCTCGTGCCAGCGCTGGCGCACGCGTTCGAGCGGCAGGCCTCGCAGGCGCTCGCCGGAGGTGCCCTCCGTGGGTACGTGACGCGGGACGATGCGCTGCCGCTCGTGCGCGGGCGGTGGCGGATCGGGGACCAGCTCACGCGGCGGGGCGGGCAGCCGCTGCCGGTCGAGGTGTCGTTCGACGACTACGTGGAGGACATTGCGGAGAACCAGCTCGTGCTGACCGCGGCGACACGGTTGCTGCGGCTGCCGGGAGTACCGGCCGATGTCGTCGGGCGGTTACGGCGGGTAGTGCGGGTGCTCGACGGGGTGACGGTGATCCCGGTCGGCGCGCCGGCGCCGGTCGTCCGCCCGGATCGGCGGAACGCGCGGTACTCGGCTGTGCTGCCGCTGGCATCGCTCGTGCTGGCGGGCGCGTCGATCGAGCAGCGTGCCGGGTCGCTCGTGGGGGCCGGGTTCCTCGTCGACATGTGGTCGGTGTTCGAGGACTTCGTGACCGCGGCGCTGCGGGAGGCTTTCAAGCCGCATGGGGGAGAGATCGTGGCGCAGTACGCGTCGACGCTCGATGT
This sequence comes from Curtobacterium sp. AB451, assembly GCF_050585845.1. Classification (NCBI taxonomy): domain Bacteria; kingdom Bacillati; phylum Actinomycetota; class Actinomycetes; order Micrococcales; family Microbacteriaceae; genus Curtobacterium; species Curtobacterium sp. AB451. The sequence continues at coordinate 247,667 of NZ_JBOBQG010000005.1, read as the reverse complement.
CGAGGGGACGGTGAAGATTGCGCCGGACCTCGTGTGGCTCGTCGACGGGGAGGTGCGGGCGTGCATCGACGTGAAGTACAAGGTCGAGAAGCACGGGCAGTACCCGAACGCGGACGTGTATCAAATCGCGGCGTATTGCCGGAGATTCGAGCTCGACGTCGGCTACCTAGTCTACGCGTCGGGCGAGGATCGAGTGAGTAGCCTTCACGGAACAACTGGTCTACGAGTCCACCGGGTCAAGCTGGACCTAGCTGGCTCGATCTCGACCCTCACGTCAGAATTCGCTGCTATCGCGAACCGAGTAAGTACGGCAGACTAGCTCCAAGAGAGGGCGAGTGACCAGTCGGCTGGACGAATGGCGTGTCGATACACTCAAGAGCGGCGTCATCGAATTTGAACGGCGTAGATAGACCTACGGGCGTGAATCGCAGGTCTCGCGTCGACGCAGCGGTTCTGCAATTCGGGGCGCAGCTTGCAAGGGGGCAAAAGTGATTGGAGCGAGGGTGTCAACGGAATTCTCCGCGATTGTGGTGAGGCAATGGTTAGAAGAGTGGGAGTCAATTGACTTCGATGAGGGCGCCTTTCAGGCTCGTCCGCCAAAAAGCTTCTTAATGACTTCAATTCCAGCACGCACTTTGCGACGCCTGTCAAACACTTACCGTCGCACACCGGGGGAGCGCGGTACATCGATTCAGCGTCGACACGACGAATCTAGGAGCGAGGAAATTGCTCGCTTTGTTCGAGATGGTTACCCCCTCTCGTCCCTGTCGTCCGCGAAAAGAGCGTCGACCACTGAAAACCTTCGCAAACCTGGCTGGCTCCCTACCGCAATCGTTGTCAACATCTTGGACCCAGCCACGCCGCGCGCCGACAGGCGTGTGGCGCATCAGGATGCCCTTCGGGTAAAACCGGTATCGGACTGGATTCGCGGGGAGGCGCTGAAGATCGGACTGCCGGAATCATGGACCGATGGTGAGTGGGAACCCGAAGCTTCCTACCCGATCGAAGTCATTGACGGTCAGCACCGACTTTGGTCGTTCCTAGATGGGGACGAAGATCTCGAGTATGACCTACCCGTTGTCGCATTCTTCGGACTTGACATCTCTTGGCAAGCCTACTTGTTCTGGACCATTAACATCAAGCCGAAGAAGATCAACGCGTCGCTCGCGTACGATCTCTACCCTTTGCTTCGAGATCAAGAATGGCTCCGGCAGGGTGAAGGAATAGATGTTTACCGGGAAACCAGGGCACAAGAGCTGACCGAAGTGCTGTGGTCCACCCCGGATAGTCCTTGGTATCAGCGCATCAACATGCTAGGGGAGACCGGGGTGAGGGCGCGGATGCCAGTAACCCAGGCTTCCTTCGTTCGGTCTCTATCGGAGTCCTTTGTCCGACCTTGGAATTCTCGGTCGTCCGCTATCGGCGGGCTGTTCGGTGGCGCGAGTGGGGGCGACGGTCTCTCATGGACTCGAGCACAGCAGGGAGCCTTCTTGCTCACCGTTTGGGCTGAGCTCGAGCGCGCGGTTGAGGAATCAGATTCGGTGTGGGTCCGGGCTCTGGCAGATCTCGATGAGGGTTCCCCGGGGGCTGCGTCCGGTTTCACCGGTCCAATGACGCTCCTGGCGGCGGATCAAGGCATCCGAGCGTTCCATCAAGCTGTGAACGACATTCTCTGGATGGCGTCGGACGACGTCGGACTCAGGAGCTGGCAGCGGTCATCTGCGCTTGACGACATCAGTCCTGAGGCGATCGATGAAGAGAGAGCGCAGCTCGACTCCCAGCCGTTCAGAACTGTCCTCACCGACATGACAACCGCGCTGGCTAAGTTCGATTGGCGAAACTCAAAGGCGCCAGGCCAAGAACCTTTGGAGCTGAGCTTCAAGCAATCCCTTCGTGGTACGGGGGGTTATAAGTTGCTTAGGGACGCATTGTTTAATCACCTTCGCGATTATGGGCCGCCTGAGCTTGAGGGTGCGACTCAACGCGTTGTTGAGGTGCGCACTTGAGTAAGGTGACCGATGTCCCAGGCCTCCGCGCCGCTGTCGTCGCTAGTGACCGGTCTGTTGTCGAAGAGGCTTTGAGTCGGTCGGTGGCGGCAGAACCGGGGCGTTGGCTCGGCGAGGAACATCCACTGGCTGGAAGCTCGGGCCGGGCTGGCTTGAAACGAAACAAGGACGATCCCCCGTATACTCCGGACGAGGTGGCGAGTATAGCGGAATATTGTGCAGCTTCGGCCTACCTGCACACCGCGGACGCCCTGAGTTATTTGGGGCGGGCCGTCAGCGCGTACATCGCGGGGGCGCGACAGGTTGCCATTCATCTCTTTTACTATTCTGAGCTGCGGAGCGTTCACGCCATGCTCGCTCGCGACGGCATTGTGGTTATGAACGGCACTTCAATAAGTCTCACATCCGCTACTAGTGCTGTTGGCCTAAAACCCCTTCTGGAAAATGCTGCGACTCATCGTGCGACCTGGGATATATTCTCTGCCTGGGCTGCTGAAAAGTCTGGTGACTTGCTAAAAGAGATTGTCCGAGTCGGTGGTCGAACTCTGGATGAGTGGGCCGGGGCATGGAAGACCGCTGGAGCGTCTGAAGCTATATTCAAGGACTTGATCCTGACTTGGGGACTCGACCTTGACAATCTTCAAGCAGATCGAGACGTACGGAACGTTGCGTCCTATGAGCCTTCTGGTTTAGCCCCCGCTCAGGAAACTGAGGGCGCACAGGGAGCGTCATGGCTAGTAGAAGAGATGTGGCGCGTGTTCGAACCGAGCGGCAACGGTAACTTCGAGAAGTTCGACTTGCACATAGTGCGAGACATTCTGGAGGCACTAAAGCGCGCATCGTTCCTGTCGGGGCAAGCCGAGAACAGCCCCGGGCTCTCGGCAGCTGAGGTAGTTTCTGTTCTTTCGGAGCTTGGCTTAGAAACGTCTCATCAGTCGCTCATGGGGTTCTTCGCGGTCCCTCGCGGCCAGCGACTCTTGGATCGCACTGCGGAGGTGCACTCCCTCGAGGGCCAAGTGGACGACCGATTGATCGCGGCGGTCGCTTCGCGTGCCGTCGCTTTGATTAGACTCGCATTGGGGTCTGTCGGAAGTCTAAGCCGGAACAGCGGCGTGAGTCCTGAGGAACTCGATTTTTGGGCACGAGACTTATTGGATCTCCGGGGCATAGATTCGGAAGCGGCAGCAATTGACTTATGGTCGGAGATATCGGAAGCCTTGGAGGACGTGGGGATGTTCGGCGATCTGCTGGCAGCGCCGCCGATTAGCAGCGTCGGGCGTTGGGGACCTGCCGCTCAAACGCTGAGTACGACAGAGAGGGTGGTTCGCTGGGTCCAGGCCGCGTAATCTGACTACATCGGCCTGACATAACAAGGTCGCTGGAAGCTGATAGATTGCGACGATTAGGACGTCAGTCGTCCAGCTGGTTTGGTAGGAATTGCGTCGGGTGTGTACCCGCGGTGCTGTTGACCGCGAGGTTTGACGTCGTCTGCGGCCTCATCCCCGAACACGTGCCAGTCGTCCGAATGGCGGTAACGTGCGAACATCTCGAGGTAGGGTCCCGGGCTACAACGTTCGATAAGGTCGTATTGTTCGTCTGGCTTTCGCGAGTGCTCCCGCTTTTGGGTCTCAATGATATTCACTTGCGACCGGGCTGGGGCGAGTGTCCGCATTGAGCCTCGAACGCCGAACAAGATAAGTTCGGTCGTGTTGCGAAAGTAGAAGCCAACTCCTCGCCCATCCGGACCACCGTCTTTACGACGTTTAGCCCAGACGAGATTCGAAATGTACCGAAATCCCCAGGCCTGCATCACTTGTAAGCCCTCCGGCAGAAGAGCGTTCGGCACCCACATGTAGAGGTGTGAGTTATCTGCGACGTGGTCCGCGACTGGCAATGCCTTTATCTCATCAAGGTGCATCGTGTCGTACCTGTCGAGTCGCCTGTGCTCTGGCGCGACCTTGCCTGTCCGGTTGGTGAACCTCCACGGCGGATCGGCGAGCACCGTTTTGAAGCCTCCTTCGACTACCGGGATGGTGAGCGCCGGACGCGGATGCGCCTCGGTCCTGAGGGGGCGCGCTCTGTTGGGCGCTGACGCTGAGTCAGACGCGGGGCTCGCGTTGAGCTCGGGGACTTCGGTGGTGCTCATGCTGCAACCTCTCTTCTGGCTCCTACAACCCTACGGGAGGGCGCCGACAAGCTCTGACCTGTGGGGGGTGTCAGTGGAACGCTCGGCCGTCCCACGTGGCGCGGGAGATGCCGATGGAGAGGATCGGGCACCCCCCGCCGTCTCCTCGTTTCATCCGCTGTTCGAGTTTCGGGAGGTTCGTCGTCGTTGACGTGCCGAGACGGGAAACGTTCTGGCCCTTCTCCCGAAGTTTGGCGAGTCGCTGTCTGACTTCGAGAACCACGTCTGTGGTAGTCCGTAACGTCGTCGCCGCGTGACTGTCAGTTGCTTGGTCGAATTCATTTATCAGTTCAAGTTCAAGTTTCCGAAGGTCTTCCTGGGTCCTCGTGATTAGAATGGCCCCGTCGATGAAGCCTGCCTCATACAATGCACGGTAGCTTGCAACATTGCGATCGAGGTTGCCATCTTTGGCATTCCATTCGGTGTCTCCTGCGATGCCGCGGTCTCCACTTTCAGTGCGCTTGACCCAGTCGGCTTTATAGCCTTCGAACTCGACGATTTCCGAGTCGATGCGGCGAACGGATGATTCGCCGGCTCCCGAGTAAGGGAAGACGACAAGAGTATTGCGGATCGATGAGTCCACTCGTGCTTCTCGCCAACCGAGGGTGCGGAAAGAATCGTTGAGATATTGAGGGACAAGAGACTCGTTGCGACCGGGTAGGAGAAGCATGCCAGAGGTTAATTCAAAGTCACGGATGACGTCGACTACCTCCTTGAAAGCTTCGGGGTTTGTGCTGTTGAGAACCGCTGAAGCGTTGCGGGTCTCACGCCATTCGTAGCGCTCGAGCACGTCCGCAGGAAGAACCGAATTGAAGGATTTCGTCAGCTGCACCGGTCTAGGATAGCTCATATACTATTGGTGACCCGAATTTCTGACTTGGTCCGAGCGTTGTTAAGGTGGGACGACGCGTTCGTAAGCGGTGTGTTTCTCGCTGCGCTGCCCGATCAGTTGGCTCGTTGCGAAGGGATCGCCCCATCGTTCGTAAATGAGCTGAGTTTGTCTCGTCGTCTCTATCGTGCTGTGGGGACTGCATTCTGCCGAAGTTCATGGCTTTCGTCGATCGTCCATGACTCAGGGGGGCGACAGCTGGGCAAGCTGCGGAGCCCCGACCTGGCCCATTCGCAGGCAGGCTTTGCGGTCCACTTTGGTGTGGATCTCAAGAACAGCCAATCCGGCTGGCGTGCGGTGCAATTGGTCAACGCAAGCCTGACTGTCGATTGCCTGATTCGATGAAGCTCTTCGGGAACGCGGGCGCGACGCGCGGTCTCGCCTATCGATCGTGTCGGGCCATCTGCGTGTCCTCTCTTGAATCAGGTAGCAACGCGAGGACGACGTGCGGTGCTTGCGCGCTTGTCTGCGGGCGCAAATGCGATTTTGACTTGCGTTCGACGTCAGCGATTGCTACACCGTCCTCGGTGAGGGCTGCTCCTCGAGATCCGCCCGCACCGACCCTGACCCCCCGAACACCATCGTCGCCACGAACCCCACGACGTACGCCACCACGAGCCCCGACCCGTACCCGAGCAACGCCCAGCCGTAGCCGGACGACCCGTTCAGCAGCGGGATGAGCGACAGGTCCGACGCCCCGATGGCGATCGCCCCCACGGAGTGCCCGAGCTGGTCGAACAGCCCGACGACCCCGCCACCGAACGCCCCACCGATGCACGCGGTGATGAACGGCCGCCCGAGGGGGAGCGTCACACCGTAGATCAGCGGCTCGCCGACCCCGAGGAAGCCAGCTGGCAGCGCCCCACGGATCGTCCGGACGAGCGACTCGTTCGACCGGAACCGCACCCACAGCGCGATGCACGCACCGATCTGCCCGGCACCACCCATCGCCAGCACGGGCAGCAGCACGGTCCACCCGGTCTGCTCGATGAGCGTGGCGTGGATCGGGATGAGCCCCTGGTGCATGCCGGTCATGACGAGCGGCAGGAAGAGCCCGCCGAGGACGAAGCCGGCGAAGGCCCCGCCGTTCGCGAGCAGCCAGGTCGCCGCGGTGCCGATGGCGACGGAGACGACGCCGGCGACGGACATCAGGATGCCGAGCGTCACGGACCCGGCGACGAGCACGGTCACGGTCGGCACGGCGATGAGCGCCATGACGTCGGGCGTGACCTTCCGCATGAAGCGCTCCACGTACGCCGCGAGGATGCCGCCCGCCAGCGCTCCGAGCACACCGCCCTGCCCGGGCGCCAGGGTCTCGCCGAACATGGTGACGTTCGCGACGCCGGCGGCGACGATGATGCCGCCGACGGCACCGCCGAGGATGGGTGTCCCACCGAACTCCTTCGCAGCGTTCATCCCGACGAACACCGCGAGCAGGGACAGGAACCCGCTGGACAGCACGCCGAGGAACGGCGTCACCCCGGGCAACCACCCGAGGTTCGTCAGGATGCCGTTGATCCCGGCGATGAGCCCGCACGCGATCAACGCCGGGATGAGCGGGATGAAGATGGCGGAGATGCGACGGATGGCGCGCATGGTGCGGCCGTCGGACCGGGCACGGGCGGATGCCTTGATCGACGCGCCCCGCGCCGCCAGCTCCTCGGGCGACACCGAAGCCGAGGACGCGCCCGGAACAGGAGCAGCACGCAACGACTCCAACGAGTCAGCCACCCGGTCCACGAGCCCCGGCCCGAGCACGATCTGCAGGTTCGACCCGGCGGCGATCGCGGCCATGACCCCGTCGGTGGCCTGCAACGCCGGCAGGTCGACCGAACCGGGGGACGCTACCTCGACCCGGAGTCGGGTCATGCAGTTCTCGACGTCGGCGATGTTCGAGGACCCGCCGACGGTGTCGAGGATCTGTTGTGCGAGTTGCTGTGCATCGGCCATTGATGGTGCTCCTCGGGGGAAAGGAATCGGACTGAGAAGGGAAGGAGTCAGGAGATGACGGCTCGGAGCGACCCGTCGGCAGCAGCGAGCTGCGCCCGGACCGACGGAGCGGACGACCCGGTGAGGATCATCGCGATGGCCGTCTTGACCTCGCCGTCGGCGCCATCGAGAGCGGCGGCGACGTCAGCGGAAGCAGCTCCGGTCACGTCCTGCACGAGCGAGAACGACCGGGCGACGAGCTTCTCGTTCGTCGCACGCACGTCGACCATCCGGTTGCCGTACGTCTTGTTGCTGCGAACCATCGCGAGCGTGGTGAGCATGTTGCAGACGAGCTTCTGCGCGGTCCCCGCCTTCAGGCGGGTCGACCCGGCGATGAACTCGGGACCGACGACGACGTCGATGGCGATGTCGGCCTCCCGCCCTGCGGCCGAGTCGGGATTGCACGCGACGGAGACGGACAGGGCGGACCTGCGCCGCGCCTCCAGGACGGCCGCGATGACGTAGGGCGTCCTGCCGGACGCGCTGATCCCGACGACCACGTCGTCGGCCGACAGGCCGAGCGCGTCGAGGTCGCGGATGGCGGCTGCTTCGTCGTCCTCGGCGCCCTCGACGGCGGTGGTGAGGGCGACGTCGCCGCCGGCGATGACGCCGACGACCTGCGAGGGGTCGGTACCGAAGGTGGGTGGGCACTCGCTGGCGTCGAGGACGCCGAGCCGGCCCGGCGTGCCGGCGCCGACGTAGATCAGGCGGCCGCCGCGTCGGAAGGCAGCGGCGATCGAGTCGGCGGCGAGGGCGATGGCCGGGAGGCACGGCTCGAGTGCCGCGGGCACGCTGCGGTCGAGTGCGTTCATGCGTTGGGCAGCTTCGAGGGTGGAGACGAGGTCGATGTCGTCGAGGGACGAGTCGGTGGCCTCGGTCGCGAGGTGCCGCAGCTCGTCGCGCAGGTCGTGGTGGTGCATGGTGCTCGATTCAGGGACGGTGGTGCGTGCGGACCGCGTGGCGGCTGCGTGCGAGGAGCGTGCGGGATCGGTCGTCGGTGCGCTGGGCGACGACGATGAACAGGGCGTCGACGATGGCGAGCTGGCTCATCCGGCTGCCCATCGCGGCGGGGCGCAGGTCGCTCTCGGCCCCGGCGACCCCGAGCAGCACGTGGTCGGCGTGGTGGGTCAGCGGCGAGGTGGCGTGGCCGGTGATCGCGACGACGGTGGCCTCGTGCATCTTGGCCTCGGTGGCGACCTCGAGCGCCTCGACCGTGGTGCCGGAGTGGCTCGTGATCACGAGGACGTCCTTCGGGCCGAGGACGCTCGCGAGGGTCAGGGCGTTGTGCGGGTCGTCCGCGATCGAGCTCGCGATGCCGATGCGTTCGAGCTTGAGGTGGAGGTCGCGGGCCACGATGCCGCTCGCGCCGACGCCGTACAGGACGACGCGTCGGGCCTCGCTGATGCGGACCGCGGCGGCTTCGAGGGCGATCGGGTCGAGCGTGGCGCGGGTGTCGCTCATCACGGCCCGGACGTCCTCGGTGACCTTGGCGATGACAGTCGCGACGTCGTCATCGACGCTGACGCCCGCGTGGATCTCGGTCTCGCGTCGTTCGTGGATGCCCCGCTCGACGGCCCGGGTCATGCTGCGCTGGAGGGCGGCGAAGTTCGCGAACCCGAGGTGCTGGGCGAAGCGCGAGACGGTGGCGGGGGAGACCCCGGCGCGGTCGGCGAGCTCGGCGGCGCTCGTGGTGGCCGCGGTGCCGGGGTCGTCGAGGACGGCGTCGGCGATCGCGCGCATGCTCGTCGGCATCGTGCCGGACTGGGTCCGGACGAGGGCGAACGCGTCGGCGCGGTCGGTGCGGTCGGCGATGGTCATGAGCTCCATGAAAGCGCATTGCACCGACACTCGCCAGTGCTGCAAGGTACTTTCGTGCTTCGACGTCGCGTCGCGGCTGGTTGTGCGACTGACATATCAGGCTATGCTGGCTGGGCGTTGATGCGTGGAGGGGGCAACGTTGGGGGACTTGACGGTCGATACGTCGGTGATGCACTCGGTGGCGTCGAAGGCGAAGGACGCGGCGGCGGAGTTCGGTTCCGAGCGTGCGCTGTCCGGGGCAGACGGCGGGTGTTTCGGGTCCGACGTCGTGGCGTCGGCGTTCGCGTCGTCGGCACGGGCGCAGGACGCGATGGTCCGCTCGCTCGGTGATGACGCGGACACGCTGAGCCAGTTCGTGCAGGACGCTGCTTCGGAGATGGAGCAGGCGGACGCGGGTCTGGCGGCGAGGCTGCGATGACCGCCGATCCGACAGCGGGTGACCCGGACGGGATCCGTCGGCTCGCGCGCTTGCACACGCAGCACGCCGACGCGGTCCGTGCGGGGGCTCGACACGTGGTGGACGCTGCCGCGGCGGCGCAGTCGGGTTGGACCGGGAAGGCGCAGGAGCGGTTCGTCGCGGTGGCGGCTACGGTGCCGGCGAGCGCGCAGCGCGTCGCGGCGCGACTCGATGAGGCTGCGTCGGCGCTGGACACGTACGCGAGCGAGGTCCAGCGGATCCAGGACGAGGCACACCGCGTGCAGACCGCTCAGCAGGCCGCGGCCGATGACGTTGCGGCGAACGCCAGCGCGATCCGCCGGGCCACTGCGACGGCGCAGAGCGCGGACGCGGTGGAGTCGGACACGGCGAAACTCCAGCAGTTGCAGAGCGGAGCGGCGAGCCTTGCTGGGCTGCAGGGGCGGCTGTCGGCGCAGTGGGACGAGTTGGTGACGCGGCGCGACGCTGCCGATCGACAGGTTGCCTCGGCTCTGGAAGCACCGGAGGTCGTCGGCAAGCTGCAGTCCGCTGCTGCCGTGGCGAAGATGAGTGACGGGCAGTTCCTCACGTGGCTCGGCTCGCTCGACAAGGAGTCGATCGCCGCGTTGCAGGACGATCCGACGATTGCTGCACGCTTGGCGCGCATGGACGCGCAGGACGTGGCGGCGTGGTGGACGGCGATGTCCGGTCCGGACGGTGCTCACTCCGCTGAGCAAGATGCGTTCGTCGCGGCGATCCCGGCGGCGCTCGGGAACCTGAACGGGGTCGCCTACTGGGCGAGGGCGCGAGCGAACTCGAGCGTGCTCGCGGACAAGCTGTCCGAAGCGAAGCAGAAGACGTCGTACTGGGAGAAGCAGTTGAAGAGCGCTTCGAGCCCCGCGGCCGCTGCGGCTGCGAGAGCACAGCTCCAGACCTGGCAGCGGCAGCGCGACGGATACCAGAACATCCAGACAGCGTCGAAGAAGAAGCCTGTCTCGCTCATCTCGCTCGTCGATGATCGGCCCCCGTTGGCTCAGATCGTCTCGGGCGACATGGACAAGGCGACGCATGTGACCTACATCGTGCCCGGAATGAACACGGCGACCTACCAGGACGGCACCGTGAGTAACTATGCGGCGATCGCCAGCGGCTTGCGCAGCCGCCAGGCCGCGGTGAGCAATGCACTGCCCGCCGACGTCGCGGTGGTCTCGTGGATCGGCTACCACGGGCCCATGGCAGATGACCTGTCGTTCGCATCAGTCGTGGCGAACGGTCGAGCGCACACGGGTGCTGACGCCCTCGCCGCCGACTTGAACGGCTTCGATGCGGTCCGTGCAGCCTCCGGGAACGACGCGGACTTGTCTGTCGTCGCGCACTCGTACGGCACGAACGTGGCGACCATAGCGCTGACGGAGACCCACGCTGACCACGTCGTGCTCCTCGGGTCCGCCGGCGTCACGGACGTCGCGCCGAACGCCGACGCGCTGAAGGTGTCGAAAGGTGAAGTGTTCGCGAGCCAGGGAGCGAAAGACGGATGGGCGATCACCGGGCAGAACCTGTCAGGCCGGCAGGATCCCACGGACCCGACGTGGGGAGCCCATGATTTCAGCTCGGAGACGCAAGGGTCCGGTGCTGACACGCTCCACGGCGTCACCCATCACGGCCCGTACGACGGCCGCGATGGGAACGATCAAGGGCAGTACTCGTACTTCGACAACAACACGACCGCGCAGTACAACACCGCGAAGGCGACGATGGGTCTGGGTGATCAGATTCCCGAAGACGGTGCCCCGTTCGATCGAATGCGGCAGCAGACGAAGGACAATTGGTTCATGTACCACTGGCAGACAGGACTCACCGGTGACCCCACGCTGTAGGCGCTTGACACTGATGGGCGCGATCGCCACCTCCGCAGTGCTCCTCTTGACCGCATGCTCCGACACTGGTCCGCATGCTCCTGCCAGTAAGGACTCCTCGATGACCCCCGAACAGTCCCACGAGAACGTGATGAGCATCTTCCGAGCCGTGAAGTCGGTGGTCGGAGAGGAGGGTTGGGACGAGGGAACAGTGTCGGAATGGAACGACTGTTCGTCAAACGGCGATGACGGTGCTCAGTTCACGCTCACGGCCATCCGGAAGCATCCGTTGCCCTCGGCACCCGATGAGGTGACCCGAGATGTCGCCAAGGCATTGCAGGCAGACGTGGGGTTGGACGGTGTTCCGGTGCAGCATGACGACACGCTGCGTCCTCCGCGCACGGTCGTGTCCTACCCCAACGGCTACAACGGCGGGACCGCCGCGGACGGGTTCGGCGTGGAGTTCCAGTCAGGCACAGACTTCGCCAGCCTCCTCGTGTGGGGACATTGCGTACCGGGGGAAGTGCCGGATCTCGGTACCCAGCTGAATCCGCGCCCCACCGATCTCCCGTAGTGCAACTCGGCGCAGTGGTCAGGCGCAGATCACCGATGGGCGGACCTCGGCGCTTCGCCGCGCTCGCAGGAGCAGTCGTCGTCGCCACCTTCGTCGCGTCGTGCGGTGCGGGCCGCCCGCACGATCCCGCCAGCGTTGACGCGACGATGAACATCGAAGAATCCCACCAAGACGTTCTCAAGGTCGTCGCCGCGGTCCAGGGCGTCGTCGGGAAGGATGGTTGGGCTGACGACGATGCGGGCTGGAACATCTGCAGCAGTGGCGGGACTGCCGCTGCGCAGTACACGTACGCAACGACGCGCAAGCTTCCATTGCCTGGTACTCCTGACGACGTCGCGAGGAAGGTCGCGCAAGCACTGGACGCGATCGGCTACGAAGGAGCGCGCGTGCAGCACGAAACGACGCTGACACCAAAACGCACGGTGATCGGGTACCCGAACGGCTACAACGGAGGTACTGCACCGGACAAGTTCGGTATTCAGTTCGGGGTCAACGACGGATACGCCGACCTCTCGGTGTACGGACACTGCGTGCCCGGCAACGTGCCGAAGCTCGGCAGCTCCTTGAATCCTCGACCCACCGACCTCCCGTGATGCGGCTCACCACCCCACGCCGACGCGGCGCTCGTTACGAAGCTCGGGCAGTCCCCGTGCGGCGCCGTGTGTCGGAGATCCAACATCGTGGCCGAGGCGCTTTCGGGCTCGCGATCGCGATCTCTTCGGCTCTCGTCGTGACCAGCTGTTCGGGCGCGGACCCGTCCGCCGAGGCGACCAAAGACTCGACAATGACCCCGCAACAGGCTCATCGGAACGTCAACGACGTGTTCGACACGATCAAGGGCGTGGTGGGTGAGGACGGATGGGACGACGACTTCGAGTCGTCATGGGATTCCTGCCCGGCACCGTCCGGCACCTCGCAGTTCAGCTTGTATGCAGCGCGCCGGTTGCCCCTGAGCGACTCACCCGATGCGGTGACGAAGCGGGTCGCCGCTGCGCTCGAAGCCTCCGGCTACGACGATGTGCGTGTCCAGCACGACACGACTCTGCAGCCACCGAGGACCGTGATCGGGTATCCGAACGGGTACAACGGCGGCACCGCGCACGACGGATTCGGAATTCAGTTCCAGTCCGGCACTGACTACGCGGCGACGATCATCTCCGGCCACTGCATCCCCGGCGAGCCGCCGAAGCTCGGAACCCCGCTGAACCCGAGTCCCACGGATGTGCCGTAGTGCGATACGCCGCTGCGAGCCTTCGGAAGGGTCGGTGGGTCGCGGGTGCGTTCAGCGCACTCGTCGCGATCCTCATCACCGGCTGCTCCGACACGGAACCTCACGCCCCAGCGAGCAAGGACTCATCCATGACGGTGCAGGAGTCACATCAAAACGTGCTCGACATCTTTGCCGCGATCACGTCGGTCGTCGGAGAGGACGGTTGGGCCGAGGGGACCGAGTCTGAATGGAACGGCTGCTCCTCGCAGAGCGGAGCGGGCGCGCAATTCATGCTCACCGCGATCCGGAACCAGCCGCTCCCTGGCACGCCGGAGGATCTGACGAAGCAGGTCGCAGAGACGCTCGGATCGAAGCTGGGCATGAAGGGCATCCGAGTCCAGCACGATGAGACGCTGTCGCCTCGCCGGACGGTCATCGGGTATCCGAACGGCTACAACGGCGGGACCGCTGCCGATGGGTACGGGCTGCAGTTCCAGACCGATCCTGGTTTCGTCGGCGTGATCATCTACGGGCACTGCGTACCCGGGGGCCCGCCCAAGCTCGGGACGCCGTTGAATCCCCGCCCTGCCGATCTCTGGCAGGAGCGGGCGTCGGTTCACGTTCGAGTGGCAGACAGGACGGACCGGTGAATCGAGATGCTCGTCGTTGGCTTCCGACAACGACCGTGGTCGGGATCGTCGCGTTGCTCATCGGCGGCTGCGCGGGAGCGGGGCCGCACACACCTGCTGAGAAGGACTCGTCCATGACGGTCGCACAGTCTCACCGAGACGTGCTGAACATCTTCGCGGCGGTTCAGTCCGTCGTCGGGAAGGACGGCTGGAGCGATGAGCAGCCAGCCTGGTTCATCTGCGGAAGGGGTGGGCATGATGCAGCTCAGTACACGTACTCGGCCACTCGCAAACTGCCTCTCCCCACCACTCCGGACGAGCTGGCGAAGCGCGTCGCCGATGCTCTCGACGAGATCGGCTACGGCGGAGCTCGGGTGGAGCACGATGACACGCTCACCCCGCCGCGACCGGTCATCGCGTACCCGAACGGCTACAACAGGGGAGCGGCTGCTGACGGCTTCCTCGTGGAGTTCCAGGCCTTCGATTCCTACGCTGATGTGTCGATCACGGGACATTGCGTCAGCGGAAAGGCTCCGAAGTTCGGGACGCCGTTGAACCCTCGGCCGACCGACCTTCCGTGAGCATGGCGCAGCGGCCGTCGACGCGGCAACGGGAGAGGACTGTTCGTCATGGAGATTAGAAGCACCAGTGATGGCACGCCGTAGGTGCTTGGCCGTCATCGTCGCGCTGCTTGGGTCCAGCGCAGCCTTGCTGACCTCGTGCGCCGACAACGGTCCGCATGCTCCGGCGAGTGAGGGCTCCTCCATGACCCCCGAGCAATCACACAAGAACGTGCTGGACATCTTCGAGGCGGTGAAGTCGGTCGTCGGCGAAGACGGCTGGGAGGCGGGAACGCAGTCGAATTGGCTCGGGTGCTCCTCGAACGGTGAGGACGCCGCATAGTTCTCGCTCGTCGCCATCCGCAAGCATCCGTTGCCCGCGGCACCCGATGAGGTGACTCGAGACGTCGCGAAGGCGTTGCAGACCGACGTGGGGTTGGGCGGCGTTCCCGTGCAGCACGACGACACCCTGCGTCCGCCACGGACGGTCGTGTCGTACCCCAACGGCTACAACGGTGGGACTGCTGCGGACGGGTTCGGCGTGGAGTTCCAGTCCGGGACGGACTTCGCCAGCCTCATCGTGTGGGGACACTGCGTGCCCGGGGAAGTGCCGGACCTCGGCACCCCTCTGAATCCGCGCCCCACCGATCTCCCGTAGTGCAGCTCGCCGGAGCCGTCGCACGTTCGTGAGCAGAAATGGTCGGTTCGCAATCGAGAACGCGACCACTTCTGCTCACCAAGCGGGCGGCCTCAGGCACGCCGGTAGCGCGTCGCCGGCCTGCCCGGCCCGACGGCCGCGCGCGATCCCGTGTCGACGAGCAGCGGCAGCATCGGCCGGCGTACGAAGCTCGCAAGGAGGGCACCACGAACGCCACGATGTCGTCGTGCCCTGCACGGGTGGCCGAGCCTGCGTGCGGACGACCTGGTCGCGCTGAGCGAGCAGGCGCTCGGGACGCACTGAGCCGTCGCGCGCTCGAACCGTGGCGGCGGAGGATGTCGTGGGGGGATCCTCCGCCGTCACCGACGAGGCGGGGCGAGCCGCGCCTCCAGTCCGTCTGTTCAGAGGGCGCTGCGCGCCCGCTCCACCGCTTCGATGAAGCGAGGGATGCCCCACAGCAGGAAGGTCGGCTCGATCCCGGTCCGCAGGGTGATCCGGACCTTCTTGCGCAGGCCGCTCGACACGTCGTCGAGTCGGGCGATCTCCTCGACGGGGATCCCGAAGTCGGAGCGGGCGAAGTTGAGCGGGTTGGCGGTGAATCAGAGGACCTCGGGCGTGAGGGTGGGGCGCCCGCCGACCTCGATCCGACGGCTCGGGCGGGAGCTGGTCGGGGGCGCGTAGCCGGGGATGATGTCGGACGCGCCGGAGTTCGCGTCGTCAGCGAGGTAGGTCGCGATCTTCTTGAGCAGGACCGTGGAGGCGTCGGTGTACGGCACGGCTACGCCTCCGCGGTCGTGCCGTCGGCGGTCGGGCGCGCTGGTGCAGTGTGTTCCCCCATGCGGTCAGCCTACGAGACCGGTGCGGGGAGGCCGGGAGGCGCGGATCACCTCGACGACGCGACGTGCGTCGCGTGGGTGGGTCGCGCCTCCTGGCCCGTGATCAGGCGGCCGTGCGCTGCCGGAAGACGCCCGCGCGGACCAGCCACACGTAGAGGAGGCAGCCGATGCAGACGTCGAAGACGGCGTTCAGGAACGCGGCGACGAGCGCGATAGCGGCGCCCACCGTGGCGGCGTACGGGACGCCGACGAGCGCGAGGACGAGGGCGAGGGCGGTGATGACGAGGCCGACCTGCTGGGCGAAGGTCGGGGGCTCCGGGGCCTCGAGTTCGGCGGGCGGGGCGAGTCCCGGGCGGACGAACCGGCGGAACAGGGCGCCGTACGGGTGGCGGCGGATGCCGGCGATGCCGCCGATGGCGAAGAGGACGACGATCGCGGCGAGCAGCACGATGCCGGCCGCCCACGTCGCGGGGATCAGGGTGAGGGCGATCGTCGCCGCGAGGAGGACGGTCGTGATGGCGGCGCCGAACCTCGGGGAACGGGGGTCGATGCCGCGGGCGGGGTCGTTCGTGGCGGTCATGGGGACTCGTCTCCGGGGGTCGGTGCTGCTGCTGTCAGGACGGTGTCGAGGGCTGCGGTGAGCTCGGTCGGTCGGGGCGGACCGCCGAACCGGGTGTGCACGGCGCGACTCCGGTCGAGGAGCAGGACGGTGGGGGTCTGCATGACGGCGAAGCGTCGAGCGAGCTCGGGGCGCTCGGCGAGGTCGATCTCGAGGCGCGTGACGCCGGGGTTGGCGGCGGCGACGGCGTCGAGCTGGCGGCGGGTGGCCGGGCAGCGGGCGCACGTCGGCGTGGAGAACTGGACGAGGGTCGCGTCGGTGCCGAACGCCTCGGAGGGGGCGAGGTCGGCGGTGGCTGGGTCCGTGGCGGTGGTGTGTGGGTCACGCGGCTGCGTCCGGCGGGCTCGACCGGTCCGCGAGCGCAGGAGCAGGCCGAGGGCCGTGGCGAGTGCGAGGACTCCCACGAGGACGGCGACGGCCGAGGTGACGGTCATGCCGTGACGGTACGTCCTCCGGTGGCTGTCGGGCATCGAGATGACCGCGTGTGACGGGCCTCGTCGCGTGGGCGCCGGGCAGCGGGCGGGCGGCGGCGGGTGGCGGGCTGCGGGCGGGCGGGCGGGACGCCACGGTTGCGTCGGTGCGTGCCGGCGCGGGCACGGAGCGGAGTCCGGGGACGGTACCGGCCCTAGCATCGGGAGCATGGTCGACGACGTGACGCCCGGACGGTACCGGCACTTCAAGGGTGGGGAGTACGAGGTCGTGCTCGTGGCCCGTGACGTCGAGACGGAGGAGCCGGTGGTCGTCTACCAGGCCCTGTACGGGGAGCGAGGGCACTGGGTGCGGTCGCTCGCGGACTTCACGGCGTGGGTGTCGCGGGACGGGTACGAGGGGCCGAGGTTCGTGCGGACGGGCGGTGTCGGCGGGCAGCCCTAGGCTCGCAGGGCACCGACGAGACGGGGGAGACGCATGCAGATCGGCGGCGACGGGCAGGTCCTGCTCAGCCCGAGCGACCTCTCGACCTGGGCGGCGTGCGAGTGGGCGTTCCTCCGACGCCTGGACGCCAAGCTCGGCCGGGGCGAACCGCTGCCCGAGGTCCACGACGACATGCTCGAGCGGACCGCACGGCTCGGCGACCAGCACGAGCTCGACTACCTCGAGATCCTCAAGGGCTTGCACCAGGTCGTCGAGTTCGACCGTCCGGCACCGGCCGACTACGCCCGCGCCGCAGACGAGGCGCTCGCAGCGATGCGCGACGGCGCGGACGTCCTCTACCAACCGACGTTCCACCGCCCCGCGGCGCCGGACGCTCCCGGCTTCATCGGGTTCGCGGACTTCATCATCCGCAACGACCGCGGCGCGTACGAGGTGTACGACACCAAGCTCGCCCGCCACGCCAAGATCAGCGCGCTGCTGCAGCTCGCCGCCTACGCCGAGCAGATGCAGGCGCACGGCATCCCCACGGGCGAGCAGGTGCACCTCGTGCTGGGCGACCGGACGACGACCACGCACGACCTCGACGACATCGCCCCGGTGTACCGGACGCAGCGCGCCGAACTCCAGCGGGTGATCGCCGAGCGGATGGCGGCGGACGACGAACTCGCCTGGGGCGACCCGCGATACGCCAGCTGCGGCCGCTGCCCGATCTGCACGACCCAGGTCACGGACCACCGCGACCTCGTGCTCGTCGCCGGCATGCGCCTCGACCAGCGGACGAAGCTCATCCGGGCCGGGGTGCGGACCATCGACGAGCTGGCGGACCGCACCGCGGCCGTCCCGGCCATGTCGCGCGGAACGCAGGCCAGGCTGGTGCGTCAGGCGCGCCTCCAGGTCGAGTCCGAGACGAGCGGTGGCCGCGCGCCGGTCTTCGACCTGGCGGACCCGCGCGCCCTCGACGCGATCCCGGAGCCCGACGCGGGCGACGTCTTCTTCGACTTCGAGGGCGACCCGCTCCACACCGAGGACGGCGTGCACTGGGGACTCGACTACCTCTTCGGGCTGGTCGACCCCGAGGCCCGCTTCACGGCGTTCTGGGCGCACACGATCCGCGACGAGCGGCAGGCGCTCGTGGACTTCCTGGCGTTCGTCGAAGCCCGACGCGAACAGCACCCGGGCATGCACATCTACCACTACGCGGCGTACGAGCGGACCCACCTGCTCTCGCTCGCGGCGCGTCACGGTGTGGGGGAGGACGCCGTCGACGACCTGCTCCGGGCCGGTGTCCTCGTCGACCTCTACCCGATCGTCCGCAAGGCACTCGTCGTCGGCAGCCGCAGCTACTCGATCAAGAAGCTCGAGCCGCTGTACATGGGTTCCGACCTGCGCCTGAGCGACGTCACGAACGCGGCCGACAGCATCACCGCCTACGTCGACGCGATCGAGGAGCTCCGGAACGGCGACCCAGCCGCCGGGCAGCACATGCTCGACGAGGTCGCCGACTACAACGCCTACGACTGCCGCTCGACCCTGCGCCTGCGCGACTGGTTGCTGTCGCTGCGGGCTGCGTCCCCGGCGCCGGAGGTCGACGACGCGGTCGAGCTGTTGCCGCCGATCCCGGTCGACCGCGAGCCGAACCCGGTGTACACGGCGCTCGCCGCCACGCTCGACGGGGTCGACGCCCTCGACCGCACGCCCGACCAGACGGCGCTGGCGCTCGCCGCGGCCGCGATCGACTACCACCGCCGCGAGGCGAAGACCTTCTGGCAGGACCACTTCGACCGCCTCCGCAACCCGGTGGACGACTGGGCGGACACCCGTGATGTCCTCGTCGTCGAGCGGGCATCGGTCGAGCGGGACTGGGGCACGCTGCCGCGTGCCCGCTCGCAGTCACGTGAGCTCCGGTTGTCGGGGACACTCGCGCCCGGCTCGCGGCTCCGGCCTGGAGGCACGCCCCACCTCGTCTACGACGACCCACTCCCGCCGTCGATCACCGCTCCGGCACCGGGATCGAAGGGCGCGTCGGCTCGCGCGGTCGTGCTGGACGCCTTCGACAACGGCGAGGCGTTCGAGGTGATCGTGAAGGAGAGCCTGCCGGTGGGAGGGGGCGAGCCGCACCACGACTTCCCGGTCGCCCTCGCGCCGGCGGCTCCGCCGCGGGCGAAGCCGCAGCCCGAGGCGATCGCGGAGTGGGGCCAGCAGGTCCTCGATGCGTTGCCGGCGATGCTGCCGGACCCCGCGTTCGACCTGCTCCGGCGGGTCCCGCCGCGGGGTCCGATCGTGCCCGTGCAGGGCGACGACACGGTGTCCGCGGTGGTGGCGACGCTGCTCGGCCTCGACCGGTCGTACCTGGCGATCCAGGGGCCTCCCGGGACGGGCAAGACCTACGTCGGCTCGAACGTCGTGGCCCGGCTCGTCCGCGAACACGGCTGGCGCGTCGGGGTCGTCGGCCAGTCGCACGCGACGAGCGAGAACTTCCTCGACTCGGTCGTGCGCGCCGGCGTCGCACCCGACCGCGTCGTGAAGGTCCCGAAGTCCGGCGCCTCGGACGACGACGTCGAGTCGGCCGAGTGGACCCCCGTGAAGAACGGCGCCGCGATCGCCGCGTTCCTGTCGTCGTGCGCCGAGACGGGCACGGGCGGTGTCGTCGGCGGCACCGCGTGGACCTTCGCGAACGAGTCGACGGTCGCCCGTGGCTCCCTCGACCTGCTCGTGGTGGACGAGGCCGGGCAGTTCTCGCTCGCGCCGACGATCGCCTCGTCGGTGGCGGCGACCCGGCTGCTCCTCCTCGGCGACCCGCAGCAGCTCCCGCAGGTGTCGCAGGGTTCACACCCCGAACCGGTCGACGAGTCGGCGCTCGGGTGGCTCGCGGACGGTCAGCACGTGTTGCCGGACGCGTTCGGGTACTTCCTGGCGCGGACACGGCGGATGGAACCCGCCCTGACCGCCTCGGTCTCCGCCCTGTCCTACGACGGGCAGCTCGCGTCGATGGTCTCCGGCCGACACCTCGCGGGCATCGACGCCGGCGTCCACCCGGTGCCGATCACGCACGTCGGCAACACGACGTCCTCGGTGGAGGAGGCCGCCCGCGTCGTCGAGCTGGCCCGGGACGTCGTCGGACGTCGGTGGGTCGACGGTGACACCGAACGGGTGCTCACGGACGAGGACGTCATCGTCGTCGCGCCCTACAACGCGCAGGGCGCGGTCATCCGCGAGGCCCTCGACCGCGCAGGACTCCGGGGGACGCAGGTCGGCACGGTGGACCTGTTCCAAGGCCGGGAGGCCGTCGTGTCGATCGTGTCGCTCGCGGCGTCGAGCGCAGCGGACATCCCACGAGGGCTCGACTTCCTGCTCATGCCGAACCGGTTGAACGTGGCGTTGTCCCGGGCGAAGTGGGCGGCGTACCTCGTCTACTCGCCGGCGCTGGCGACGGGCCTGCCACCCTCGATCTCGGGGCTGTCGCTGCTCTCCCGCTTCATCGAGCTCGTCGAGCCCGCTCCGAGCGGCCGCTAGGCGCCGGGGTCGCTCCGGTCGGGGTCCTCGTCGGTCGACGGGACGCCGCTGCGCATCTGCGCGCGCATGGTCGCCAGGACGTCCGCGTGCAGGAAGTTGGCGTCCGCGGCGCTCGTCGGGTCGACCACGATGCCGAACTCCTCCGGCAGGGCCGTCACGAGCTCGGACATCGGGATCGGCCGTCCCTCGGTGTCAGGTAGGCCGGCGGCGAGTTCGGCCGGGTCGGTGAACACCGGGACGAACGGCTTGTCCCGGATGACCACGTGCGCGACGCTCCCACCGTCCGGAGTCCCCTCGGGCCGCCACGGCACCCATGCGGCGCTGCGCAGGAAGCCTGCGGGCGAGGTCGCCATCCGCCGGCGGAGTTCGGCGGCCGCGGTCGGCGGGGCGTTGTCGACGCCGCGACCGAAGGCCGATCCCGAGTGGTCGTTGGTGCTCATGCGGTGCTCTCCTGACGGTCGACGACCATGCTGTCACGTCCGACCGGCTCGTCCGGACGGCGTGCGGCAGGCGCGGACTGGACGGGAGGGGCGATCGTGCGGGGCTGTTGACCGTTCTGGTTCGCGGAAGCCGGGGATCGCGAACCAGGACGGTCACGAAGCCGGAACGAAACCACTCCGCCGGACGCAGCCGTCGGCCTCAGCTCGACGAGATCGCCGCCGTCGTGGCCGCGGTACTCGCCATCAGGGCGGCCGTGATCGCCGCCGCCTGGATGTCCTCGAGCACGGCCTTCACGGCGGGGCTGGCCCAGCTGCCCGAGGTGATCTCCTGCACCCGGGCCCGGTCGACCGTGCCGAACTGCTTGCGGAGCGTGTTGGTCGCGTCGAGCTGGCCGATCACCGCCGCGGCGAACGGCGTGGGTTCGGCGCGTCCGGCCAGGACGTCTTCGATGGTCGCGCGGAGCAGTGCCTCGGGTCCGCCGTCCCGCTCGGGGTACTTCGTCGTGGGGAAGATGCCGAGGGCTTTCCCCTGTTCGAGCGTGATCACGCCGCGGGCGATCAGCCCGGCGAACACGTCGTCCCGCAGCGGTCGCTTGGCGATGCGGGTGACCCACCACTTCGCCGGGCGGGGCTTGTCGGCGGCCGCGATGGTGCCGACCACGCCGTCGAGGACCGGGTCGCCGGTGGCCGCACCGTTGACGACCCGGACGAGACCGTCCCGCAGCGAGACGACCCGGCGCAGGGCGAGGTCTGCGAGGACGGCTCCGGCGAGCCCGTTGTCGAGCGTCTGGACGTCCGTCGACCAGCGCCCGTCGGCCTCGACCTGGAGCAGCGCGAACGCCTGCGGCACGGAGAGTTGCTCAGCCATGTCCGCAGCCTGCCACGCGTGGCGGGGGTGCGCCGCGCCTCCAGGCCGATGCCCAGCGCACGCCGAGGCGGGCGCGCGCGGGGCCGTGTGACTCAGTACGCGGCGGACTGGCCGCCGTCGATCGGCACGACCGTGGCGTTGACGTACGAGGCGTCGTCGGAGAGGAGGAACGCGACGACCGCGGCGATCTCGGGAGCCTCGCCGTAGCGCTTCGAGGGGTTGACCTGGATGAACTCCTCGGCGGCCTTGCGCGGGTTCTCCGGGTCGAGCTGCTTCATCGAGTTCTCGACCATCGGCGTCCAGATGGCACCGGGGGCGATGGCGTTGATGCGGATGCCGTGGCGGCCGTACTCGACGGCCGAGTTGCGGGTGAGGCCGACGACGCCGTGCTTCGCCGCGGCGTAGCCGGACTGGTTGCCGATGCCGCGGATGCCGCCGACGCTCGCGGTGTTGACGACCATGCCGGAACCCTGCTCGCGCATGACCTTGAGGACCTTCTCGAGGCCGAGGAACACGCCACGCAGGTTGATCGAGACGACCTTGTCGAACTCGGCGGCGGTGAACGACTCGGTGGGGTTCTGCTTACCCTCGATGCCGGCGTTGTTGAAGAACCCGTCGATGCGGCCGAAGCGCTCGGTGGTGGCGGTGACGTACGCCTCGACCTGTGCCTCGTCCGAGACGTCGGCGACGGTGGTGAGGACCTCGGCGTCGGGCGTCGCCTCGAGGACGGCCGCCGTGGTGGCTTCGAGGCCCTCGGCGGAGACGTCGACGAGCGAGAGCGACGCGCCCTCGGCGGCGAGGCGGACGGCGGTGGCGCGGCCGAGGCCGGAGCCGCCGCCGGTGATGAGGACGACGCGGTCGGCGAAGCGGGCGGTCGACGTGCTGGTTGCGGTCATGGTGTGGAGGCCTCCTGCGGTCTTCGACGGTGAAGGGCTCGGGGTCCGCGGTGGAGCAGCGAGTCCGAACGATGCGTTCGCATCGACGGAAGATAGGCTACACCTGTTGTCCAGCTGTCCCCTCAGCAGTTCCTGAGGATCCGGGTCATCGCGTCCCGCTCCGCCGGGGTCACCCAGAGTCGGTAGCTCGACTTCACCGACACCTGGTGCTCGACGTAGGTGCAGCGGAACGCCTTGTCCGCCGGCAGCCACGTCGCCGCGTCGCCCGACCGCTTCTGCGAGTTGGAGTGGCCGTCCACCGCGAACAGGTTCTCCGGGTCGTTGGCGAGGGCCTCCCGCTCCTGCTGCGACAACTGCTGGGCGCCGGTCCGCCACGCGTTCTCCAGCGCGACGACGTGGTCGATCTGCACGAGCGTCGAGGTCGTGTTGCCCCGGACGAAGTCGATCCTCGCCCCGGTGTACGGCGACACGAGGGTCCCGGAGAGCACCCGGCACGGACCCTGGCGGCTGATCGCCGTGAGGTCCCGCGCCAGCACGTCGTTGCGGGTGTCGCACCCGTTGTGGTCGACGTCGAGCCATGCCGTGCCGAAGTCGGCGACCCGGTCGTACCCGGTGGCGGGCGCCTTGCCCTTGACGGGCAGCGCCCCGAGCTGCGCCCGCGCGGTGGCCGCGTCCGCGCGGGCCGTGGCCGTGCCGGTCGGCTGCGCTCCGTCCTGCGATTGCGCTCCGTCCTGCGGCTGCGCCGGACTGGAGGCGCGGCTCGTCCCCGTCGCGCCGGGTTCCGCCTCGATGGTGGGCGCGTCGGACGCCGCGGAGGCGGTGGACGGGCCGGGAGCAGCCTCGGCATCGGGTGCCAGGACCCCGGCGGTGTGGAGCGCGTACCCGCCGACGGCGAGTGCGAGGAGGACGAGGACGGACGTGAGACTCGTGCGGGTGCGGCGTCGACGGGACGTCATGCGGGGGTGGGACTCCTGGTGGTGCGGTGGTGCGGGCCGGACGGCCTCGTCGATGATGGCGGACACCTCGGACATCGCCCCGGACCCCGGCGGAGGGTCGGCCGCCCGGCCCGCCGGAGTAGCGTCCACGAGGTGGGCACCGCACTCCTCGTCATGGACTACCAGAACAGCATCGTCGAACGACTCGGCACCGACGAGGCCCTGGCGGCGGCGACGGCAGCGGTCTCGGCCGCCCGCGAGCGCGGCATCCCGGTGGTCTTCGTGCGCGTGGCGTTCCGGCCGGGCGCACCCGAGGCCGCGCGCACGAACAAGATGTTCGGCGGGATGCGGGAGCGCATCGGTGCCCAGGCTCCGGGGGCGACCGACGTGCACAGCGCGTTCGGGGTCGGGGACGACGACCTCGTCGTGACGAAGCTCCGCGTCAGTGCCTTCGCCGGGTCGGACCTCGAGGTGCTGCTCCGCGGCCTCGAGGTCCGCGACCTCGTGCTCGCCGGGATCGCCACGAGCGGCGTCGTCCTCTCGACGCTGCGCCAGGCGGCGGACCTCGACTTCGGGCTGACGGTCCTCTCGGACGCATGCACCGACGGCGACGCGGAGGTCCACCGCGTCCTCACCGAGAAGGTCTTCCCGCGGCAGGCCGAGGTCGTCACCGTCGCCGAGTGGACGGCCTCGCTCTGAACCGTTCCGCGGGCACGGCGTAGACACGACGCATGACCGATTACGCGAACCCGTCCGTGTCCGTCACCGGTGGGTCGATGCCGCTCCTCGGCTTCGGCACCTGGCAGATCCCCGACGCTGAGGCGCCCGCCGCCGTCGGCGAAGCCCTGGCCGCCGGCTACCGCCACATCGACACCGCGACCGGCTACCGCAACCAGCGCGGCGTCGGGAGGGCGATCGCCGACTCCGGACTCGCCCGCGACGACGTCTTCGTGACGACGAAGCTGCCGCCGGACAACGCCGACCGCGTGCGGGAGACCATCGAGGAGAGCCTCGACCAGCTCGGCCTCGACCACCTCGACCTCTGGCTCGTGCACTGGCCGCCGAACGGCGAGGCCCGTCCCGACGTGTGGGAACAGGTCGTCCAGGCACAGTCGGACGGCCTCACGAAGGCGGTCGGCGTCAGCAACTACTCGCTCGCCCAGATCGACGAACTCGTCAGCGCCACCGGGGTCACCCCGGCCGTGAACCAGATCAAGTGGAGCCCCGTCGAGTACGACCGCGCCGTGGCCGACGGACTCGCGTCGCGCGGGGTCGTCCTCGAGGGCTACAGCCCCTTCAAGGCGAGCAACCTGCAGGACCCGACGCTCGTCGACATCGCCCGGTCGCACGACGCCGACAGCGCCCAGGTCATCGTCGCCTGGCACGTCGCCCACGGCTTCGTCGTCATCCCGAAGTCGTCGAACCCCGAGCGCATCCGGTCGAACGCTGCCGGCGCCCGGATCGAGTTGTCCTCCGACGAGGTCTCGGCGATCGACGCCCTCGCCCGCTGACCCGTGCTCGCGCGCCTCGCGCGCCGGCTCCCTTACGGGAGGCGCGGTGCGGGCCCGACCCGCGCCTCCCGACCCGCGCGGCGTGGGTTCCGTCGCCTGGTGGCGTCGGCCGGCCGCAGGCCGGGCTCCGCACGGTGCGAGGTTTGTCAGCTGGTGCGCGGCTGCTCGCTCGGTGCGCGCCTACAACGTCGCACCGAACGAGCAAGCCCGCGCGGGTTGAAGGACGCCGCACGGTGCGGCCCCCGGCGCGGTGCTACGCACCGTGCGGGGTTCGCCAGCTGGTGCGCGGCTGCTCGCTCGGTGCGCGCCTACAACGTCGCACCGAGCGGGCAAGCCCGCACGTGTTGACGGAGGCCGCACCGTGCGGCGCCCGCCGCGGTGCTGTGCACGGTGCGAGGCTCGCCAGCCAGTGCGCGGTTGGCGGGTCGCGCGGTGCTGCGCACGGTGCGAGGTTCGCCAGCTGGTGCGCGGCTGCCCGCCTGGTGCGCGCCTGCAACGTCGCACCGAGCGGGCAAGCCCGCACGTGTTGACGGAGGCCGCACCGTGCGGTGCCGCGGCCGCGCACACGCCTCGGCGCCCCGGCCCACGGCCGCGCCCCGCCGCGCGGGCGCGCGTCAGCCCAGCAGCGAGCGGATGTCGTCGGCCGTCAGGTCCTCGGCGAAGAGGGCGTCGTCGTCGATCATCGTGCGGAACAGCTCGGCCTTCTTCGCCGCGAGCGCGAGGACCTTCTCCTCGATGGTGTCCTCGGCGATGAACCGCTGCACGTTCACCGACCGGGTCTGCCCGATGCGGTGCGTCCGGTCCACCGCCTGGTTCTCGGCAGCAGGGTTCCACCACGGATCGAGCACGAACACGGTGTCCGCCTCGGTCAGGGTCAGCCCGAAGCCGCCGGCCTTGAGCGAGATGAGGAACGCCGGGGCGGTGCCGTTCCGGAAGCGGTCGATGACCTCGGGGCGCCGCCGGGTCGAGCCGTCGAGGTACTCGTACCCGACACCGCGGTCGTCGAGCGCCGTGGCCACCATCCGGAGGAACGAGGTGAACTGGCTGAACACCAGGGCCCGACGCCCCTCGGCCGCGAGCTGTTCGAGTTCGTCGAGCAGCAGGTCGAGCTTCGCCGAGGGTACGGCCCCGGACGAGTCCGACGAGTCCGACGACACCAGCGCCGGCGACAACGCCAGCATCCGCAGCAGCGTCAGCGACCGGAAGACGATCATCCGGTTCTTCGCGAGGTCGTCGATGAGGTCGAGGACCTTCAGCCGCTCCCGGTTCAGGGTGCGCTCGTACAGGGCCCGGTGCGCGGGGTCGAGCGTCACCCGGACGACCTGCTCCTGCTTCGGTGGCAGGTCGGCGGCGACGCTCTCCTTCGTCCGCCGGAGCATCAGCGGCCGGATCCGTCGCCGGAGCCGCTCGGTGAGCTCCCGTCGGGCCGCACCGCGCAGGTCGGGGGAGCCGAGCGGCTTCACGTAGTCGTCCCCGAACCGGGACCACGACGACAGCAGCCCCGGCGCGACGATGTGGAACAGGGCCCAGAGGTCGGTCAGCCCGTTCTCGAGCGGCGTCCCCGTGATCGCGAACTTCACCGGCGCCCGCAGGTCCA
Source organism: Curtobacterium sp. AB451 (assembly GCF_050585845.1). Taxonomy (NCBI): domain Bacteria; kingdom Bacillati; phylum Actinomycetota; class Actinomycetes; order Micrococcales; family Microbacteriaceae; genus Curtobacterium; species Curtobacterium sp. AB451. The sequence continues at coordinate 220,790 of NZ_JBOBQG010000005.1, read as the reverse complement.
CCGCTGCCCGGTGCGTCTGGGACTGCGGGTTCTTCACGAACTGCGCCTCGTCGAGCACGAGGGCCGCCCACGGCAGGTCGGTGTACGCCGGGGCGTCGAGCCGGAGGAGCGCGTACGACGTGACGACGACGTCGGACTCGGCGGCGGTGCGCGCGACGAGCGACGGGTCCTTGAGCGAGGTCGACTCGATCGTGGTGACCCGCAGCGACGGTGTGAACCGGGCCGCCTCGACCGCCCAGTTGCCGACGACGGAGGTCGGCGCCACGACGAGGAACGGCGGCGCGCCGGGGTCCGTGCGGGCGGCCGCGATCATCGTCAGCACCTGCAGCGTCTTGCCGAGGCCCATGTCGTCGGCCAGCACCCCGCCGACGCCGTGCTCCAGCAGGAACGACAGCCACGCGTACCCGGCGTGCTGGTAGGGACGGAGTTCGGCGTGCACGGTGTCGGGCACCGGGACGGCTGCGGGCGGCGTGGCACCGAGCAGCCCGGACGCGATCGCCTGCCACCGTTCGTCGTGCGAGGTCTCGTCGGCGAGCTGGTCGAACTCCGACCACAGTCCGGCCTGGAGCGGGGTGACCGTCATCGGCTGGTCGGGTTCCCACTCGTCGGCGTCGCGGGCCTCGTCGATGAGTTCCTTGAGCCGGTCGAACGCCGGGTCCGCCAACGACAGGTAGGAGTTGTCGATGAGCTTCAACCGCCGGTCCCGCTTCGCGAGCGCCCGGAGCAGCGGCGTGAACGGCACCTGCTTGCCGTTGACCGTCACGAAGATGCCGAGGTCGAACCAGTCGTGCTTGTCCGACGGCATGGTCGTGACGCGGATGTGCGGCCGTCCGCTCAGCCGTTCGTAGTCGACGCGTTCGCCCTGCACGACGGTGCGGACACCGAGCCCCGGCAGCTCCGGCAGCAGCTCGTTCGCGAAGACCGCGACGTCGGCGCCGTCGATCGTGCCGTCCTCGAACCACGCGAGTCCGCCACCGGGTCCGGTCACGACGTGGTCGGCCGAGGGGCCGGGAGGCGCGGCTCGGCCACCGTCGTCGGCCGCGGTCTCCGGGGCGCTTGCGTCCGCGGCGGGGCCGTCGTCGATCGCCGGCCCGACCGTCGCGGCGCTGCCGTCGCCGCCGTCGGCTGCGGCCGTCGGCACCGGGTCGTCGGCGGCGCGCAGCCCGGCGAGGTCGGGGAGCGGGCCGTGCAGGGCGACGGGGTCCTTCCGGCCGTCGACGTGCCAGCGCCACTGCAGGTGCGCGCGGTCGTCCGTCCGCGGTGCCCGGGCCGGTTCGAAGGTCACCGTGAGCACGAGCTCCGGCGGCATCCGTTCCGGGAGCTCGACCGACCCGTCAGCGCTGACGAGGCCGAGTGCTCCGCGCAGCCGGGGCGACCAGTCGGCGAGGAACTCCGGAATCTCGGGCTCCGGCACCGTGATCCGCGAGCCCTCGACGAGCATCCGTCGCTGGTCGTCCGGCACCGGCGCCGGGGTCGGGGCGAATGCGACGTGGAACTCGGGGCTCTCGCGGAAGACGTAGACGCCGTGGTCGCCGATCGTCCGGGCGGTCCCCGGTGCCGCAGGGCGAGCGTCGAGGACCGCGCTCGCGCCGATCACCAACGCGCCGTCGTTCCGGGCGACGTCGAGCAGCACCCGGGCCTCGGCACCGAGCACGGCCCCGCCCTCGCGCTTGCCGGTGACGAACGCGATGCCGAGTCCCGGTGCCTGCGCGAGGAGCGGCCAGAGCAGTGGGCTCGCGAAGTCGTCGAGGTGGATCCAGTCGGCTTCCCCCGGCAGCCCGGCGAGGGCTCCGGCACGGTGGAGCGCGGCGAACTGGACGAACCACGCGTGCTGCTCGGGAGCGAGCCCGAGCCGGTTCATCGAGTAGGGGAGCGTGCCCCACGTCAGCTGCCCGCGCACCCAGTTGCCGGCGTCGCTGCGGGTCACCGGCCGGACGCCGAGTCGCACCGACCGCGAGGCCGTGGGGAGCGCACGACCGGCCGCCCGCGCACGCGAGGCGAGCCGGGCGGAGACCGCGTCACGCAACTCGAACTGCAGCCCCATGGGGGTGCCCTGCGGCTCGGCCACCTGCGCGTCGTCACCGGCGAGGCGGGCGAGGTCGTGCCTCCAGTCCGAGGGCGGCGGAGCCGGCTGTTCCGGCTTCGGGCCGGCCGCCGCGGCGAGGGCTCGGGCGTTGACCGTGAGGAGGGCGGCCGCGACGTGCTTGCAGTCGCCGCCCAGCGGGCAGGTGCAGGTGCTGCGGACCGGGCGGACGAACTCGCCGCGCGCCGGGGTGGTCTCGACGCGGAGTTCGTACGGGTCGTCTGCGGAGCCGGACACGACACCGGTCACGGTGCCGTCGTCGTCGTGCCAGACGACGTCGTCGACGAGGCCCGCACGGACGAGGTCGCGCGCACGGCCGAAGGCCTGCGGCCCGACGAAGCGGATGACGTCGACGGCGTCGATCATCGGAGCGGCTGGCACGGGTCAATCGTGCCAGGTGCCACCGACCTCCGACGCCCGTCGGTTCAGCGGATCGACCAGGTGCTCCCCGCGTTCAGCTGCAGGACGGACGGACCCTTCGACAGAGTGATCCGCTTCGAGAGGTCCTTGCCGGAGCCGTTGTCACTCGCGGGGATGGTCTCGTAGTCGTTGCGGAGCAGCGTCTCGCGGAGCATGCAGGTCGCGACGCGGGTGTTCGTGCAGCGGAACTGTCGGGTGGCCGTCGCGCCCCAGTAGAGCATCACGTCGTCGCCGTGACCGGAGGCGGTCAGGGCCGGCGCGCTGGACACCTGGCTGAACTTCAGCGTCCACTGCCCCTTCGCCTCGACCTCGAGTGCCGCTGGCTTGCGCCACGAGTCGGTGCCGTACGCGACGCGGCCGGTGTACTTGCCGGACAGGCCGATCGGGATCGACCCGGTCGGCCCGCCCTTGCTGTTGAGCTCCTTCACGAAGAAGTCCGCGTCGGAGGAGTTCATGTCCTTCGTCGTCGGGGTGAACGTCGCGAGGATGATCCCGCTCCGGGCGTTCTGCGGGAGCACGATCGTGGCGTTCCGGCTGCCCGACTTCGTGAACGGCGTGAACGTGCCGTACTCATGGTCGTACTGCGCCTTCATCGCGGCGGGCATCCCGGCCGCCTGTGCCGGTGCGACACCGACGAGCGACGACACGACGGCGGCGACGCTGACGACGAGGGCGGCGGCGATGGTGGTGCGGCGCATGGGGCTCCTCGGGATCAGTGGCCGTCCACGATCGTGGCGCGGGCCGTCCTCGGGCGGCAGACCCCGTCCGGGGGCCGCTGGCCCGTCACGGGACCGCGATACTGGACGGGTGACGACACTGCGAGGAGAACTGCGCTCGACCGCGACGACGGAGGCCGAGGGCAGCGGCGAGAACATCGAGGCGGCGCGGACGGCGGCGGTCGAGGCCCTGGACCTGCACGGGTTCGAGCTGCAGCAGGTGAACGCGGTCACGAGCAAGGCGACCGGGGAGACCACCGTGCGTGCGATCGCCCGTTCCCGGGAGACGCGCCCGCACGAGGCGACCGGCCCGAGCTACGAGGCGGCGCTCGAGGCGTTCCGCGCGTCGGTCCCCGAGGGATGGCAGGCGCAGAACATGCGGGAGATCCGGGCGTAGCGGGCGGGTCGCGCCTCTGGCCGGTGCGGGTCGCGTCTCCTGGCCGGTCAGTGTCGATCCCGTTCTGGGGGCGTCGGGCGCGGGGTGATCGGTGCAGGATCGAGAGCATGCTGCAGTCACTCGTCTACATGAGTTCGGCCACGGAGCCGTTCGACGACGACGCGCTCGAGGACGTGCTCGCACACGCCCGGGAGCGCAACACCGCCGACGGCCTCACCGGGCTCCTCGTGCACCGCAACGGTCGGTTCATGCAGTTGCTCGAAGGGCCGTACGACCAGGTGCTCGCGACGTACCAGCGGATCCTCGCGGACGACCGGCACGACGAGGTCCGGCTCCTCGCCGAGGAGTCCATCCACACCCGGCGCTTCCCGGAGTGGTCGATGGCCTACGACCGCGACACCCCGGGCGCTCCGACCCCCGAGGGCTTCAGCGACTTCCTGACCGCGGGGGACCAGAGCGCCGACAGCGGGCGGTCCCGGGAGCTGCTGCGGTGGTTCCGGAACCACCCGATGGCCGACCCGACGGCGGCGAAGGGGAAGCACCGGCGCGAGGCGTAGCGCCGCCCTGCACCGGCCGCGGGGTCGGCGGATCGCTGCGCGTCAGGCGATCGTCTTGCCGGTCATCTAGCCCATCGGCTTGCCGGTCATCTAGCCCATCGGCTTGCCGGTCGTCTCGCCGGTCGCGAGCTTGCTGTGTCGGCGGGAGTAGCCGAAGTACACGCCGAGGCCGATCGCGAACCACACCGCGAAGCGCACCCACGTCTCCCACTGCAGGAACGTGACGAGCCACAGCGACGCGACGACGCCGATGATCGGGATCACCGGCATGAACGGCAGCCGGAACTGTCGGTCGAGGTCGGGCTGGCGGTAACGGAGCACGATCACGGCGGAGCAGACCACGACGAACGCGAGCAGGATGCCGATGTTCGTCAGCTCGGCCACGACGCCGATCGGCAGGACCCCGGCGAGCACCGCGGACGCGATGCCGAGGATCCAGGTCACCCGGGTCGGCACGTGGCGCTTCGGATCGGTCTTCGCGAACCACTTCGGCATCAGGCCGTCCCGGCTCATCGAGAACCAGACGCGGCTCGCGCCGAGCATGAAGGTCACGAGCACGGTGATGATGCCGACGATCGCGCCGATCGCGATGATGTTGGCGACACCGCCGAGCCCCACGGACGCGAACGCCGACGAGAAGCCCGAGGCCGGGTCGATGTCGGTGTACTTCTGCATCCCGGTGAGCACCAGGGTCGCCAGGACGTAGAGCACCATCGCGATGCCGAGGGACAGCAGGATCGCCTTCGGCATGTGCTTGCGGGCGTCGACCGACTCCTCGGCGGCGGTCGACATCGCGTCGTAGCCGAACACCGCGAAGAACACCGTCGCGGCGCCCGTCATCACGCCGCCGAACCCGAACGGGAAGTACGGCGAGTAGTTCGCGCTGTTGATGTGGAACAGGCCGAGCACCACGATGAGTACGACGAGGCCGACCTTGATGCCGACGGCGACGAGCTCGAACCGGGCGGCGCTGCGGATGCCGCGGGTGAGGACGAACGCGGTGAGCAGGCAGAGGATGATCGCGAAGACGTCGATCACGTGGCCGTCGCCGGTCCCCGGGGCGCCGAGCATCCAGGCGGGCAGGTCGACGCCGAACTGGCCCACGAGGAACCCGACGTAGCCCGAGATGCCGATCGCGACCACCGCCACGATCGCGGTGTACTCGAGCAGCAGGTCCCAGCCGATGAACCAGCCGACGATCTCGCCGAGGACCGCGTAGCCGTACGTGTACGCGCTGCCGGCCTTGGGGATGAGGCCCGCGAACTCGGCGTACGACAGGGCCGCGGCGGCGCTCGCGACCCCGGCGACGAGGAAGCTGATGAGGACGGCGGGCCCGGCGACGCCGTTCGCCACGGTGCCGGCGAGGGTGAAGATGCCGGCGCCGATGATGCCGCCGATGCCGATCGCGGTGAGCTGCCAGAGGCCGAGGTGCCGTTTCAGGCCGTCCTCGCCTCCGGTCTCGTCGTCGATCGTGTCGATCGGCTTCCGTCGGAAGAGGGTGCGTGTCGTCGTCGTCACGCGCCCACTCTGCACCCTGGGCGCACTCCGCGTCCGCCCCCGCCACCGGACCGGGTCCGGCCCGGGGAGGCCCCGGCGACGTTTCGCGCTGGGCGACAGCTCACGCGGTCGGTCGCCCGTGAACTGTCGCCCAGCGCGAGAGAACGCGCCCCGCGCGCCCGCGCCCTGCGCCCCGCGCCCTGCGCCCTGCGCTCCGCGCCCCGCGCCCCGCGCGCCCGCGCCCCGCGCCGGCGTGACCGCGCCCCGCGCCAGCGTGACCGCGCGCCGGGGGCGAGCCGGCGTGGCGGGGATGGGCCGCGCCTCCGGGCCTGCGGGCAGGGAACCGGCGTAGACGGGAACCATGCGTCGACCGAACCGTACCGAGCCCGCCCCCGGCCAGGAGTCCGTGTGGGACTACCGAGGCCTCCAGCCGTCGAAGCGGTGCACGACCGTGTGGTGGTGCGGCTCGGTGGCGAGGTGGTCGTGGACACGATCGACGCGGTGCGGGTGCTCGAGACCTCGCACCCGCCGGTGTACTACGTGCCGATGGCCGACCTCGAGCTCCGGCCGGCCGAGGGGTCGAGCATGTGCGAGTTCAAGGGCCGCGCACGGTACTTCGACGTGATCGGCGGGGACGTCGTCGCGCCGCGGGCCGCCTGGAACTACCCGACGCCGGAGCCGGGGTACGAGCAGCTGCGCGACCGGGTGGCGATCTACCCGTCGGCGATGGACTCGTGCGAGGTCGGCGGCGAGGTCGTCCAGGCGCAGGAGGGGGACTTCTACGGGGGCTGGATCACCTCGCGGGTGGTCGGGCCGTTCAAGGGGGCGCCGGGCACGCTCGGGTGGTGAGAGGTCGGCGGCTGGCAGGCGCGGCGGGCGGGCTGCGGCGGTCCGGGCGCGGCGGTGCTGCGGCGGCTGCGGCGGTCGCTGCTCAGCGGTTGGCGTACGGAGTCCAGAACGGTGACGGGAACGCGCCGCCGGTGACGACGACCAGCAGCTGCCACACGAGCATCACGAGCCCGAGCACGCCGAGGACGATCCCGATCCACGACCACACCCGCACCCCGCGCTGGGTCCGTCGCGCGATCGACAGTGCACGCCAGCCGCTCGCGATGGTCACGACACCGAACACGGCGCCGAGCACGGCGTGCCGTCCCATCGAGGCGGCCGGGACGATGAACCCCATGTAGAGCGCCACCGGACCGAGCAGCGCGGCCAGGACGGCGGGAGCCGCGGGCGGCTCGTGGTCGCGGGAGGCTGTTCCCATGCGTCCGAACCTAGCGGGACGCGCGGGGGCTGTCCGACGCGCGGGTGCGCGGCGGTCGTCCGCCGGACACGCGGGTGCGCACCTCGGGTCGCCGGGAGGGGCACGATGGACCCATGCGATCCTTCCTCCGCGTCCTGCTCGGCCTCGCGCTCGTCTTCGCCGGGACGAGCCACCTCACCTTCGCCCGCCAGGACTTCCGCGCCCAGGTGCCCGAGTTCGTCCCGCTCGACGAGGACACCACGGTGCTGGCCTCCGGGATCGCGGAGATCAGCCTCGGCAGCGCGCTGGTGCTCGCACCCCGTCGCGCGCGTCGCCTCGTCGGGAACGTGGCGGCACTGTTCTTCACGGCGATCTTCCCCGGGAACATCTCGCAGTGGCTGAACCGCCGCGACGCCTTCGGCCTCGACACCGACGTCAAGCGCATCGGCCGCCTGTTCGGGCAGCCGCTCCTCATCGCCTGGGCGCTCTGGTCCACGCGCGGGCAGCGGTAGGCATGCAGGCCCCCGTGGTCGCGGATCCGCTCGGCTCCGGCCCGGCGGCGTTCGGACGGGAGGCGCGACACCCCCTGGCAGGCGGCCGTCGCGTCGCGGACGTGGTCGCGACGGTCGTCCTGCTGGTGGTGCTGGCCGCGGAGTCGGTGGTCGCCGGTGGCGGCATCGTGTTCCTGTCGCTCGCGTTCAGTTCGTGCGGCGCTCCGGGCAACTCCTGCGACGAGACGCTCGGCGGTGCGGTGGTCTACGCCGGGCCGGTGCTCGTCGCCCTCGTGCTCGTCGCGGCGCTGGTGGTCTGCGTGCTGCGGCTCGTGCGGCGTCGGCTGTCGTGGCCGTTCGCCCTGGTCGGCATCGCGGCGGTGGTGGCGGTGTTCTTCGGCGCGATGCTGCTCGTGGACAGCGCGATCTCCCACGGCATCTGAGGACGTTCCTCCACAGGCGGCCGCTGAACCGCGGCCGTCCACAGATCGCGACCGGTCGCCCTGCGACGGGGGCGGTCCGGCAACGCTGAGGGCATGCCAGACACCGACATGCTCGACCGCCTCATCCGCACGACCGTCCGCACCGACGACGACGTGGTGGACCTCGTGACCGCCCTCGTCGAACGCCCGATCACCCGCCAGTGCTGGGTCCTCTTCCTCGACGAACACGCCGTCCCGGTGTCGTTCGTGATGCCGATCTCGGACCTGCCGTGGGAACCGGACGAACACGTCGAGGACTTCGCCGCGCTCGTCGGGGACGTCCTCGTCCAGGTCGCCGCGGCCGAGGTCGTGCTCGTGTGGGAGCGACCCGGCGAATCCCGACTCTTCCCGGTCGACTGGGAATGGGTCGACGCGTGTGCGTGCGCGTTCGAGGAGCACCACGTCCGGCTCCGCGCGCAGGTGGCGGTCCACACCGGGGGCATCGCGATCGTGTCCCTCGACGACGTCGAGCCGGTCGATCGTGCCGTGCCCCCGGCACCGGTCGACGACGATCCGCTCCCGCTCGCGTCGTGACGGGGCGGTCAGCCCTGCGGCGCAGTGTCCGGCACGGTCTGCCCGGTGAGGCCCTCGACGACGGCCTTCGCCTCGGGCCAGAACTTCGCGTAGTGGTCGGGGTCCGAGTTGATCTGGACGGCGTGCGCCATCTGGGTCGGCGTCATCGTCTTCCAGCCCGGGGTCTTCACGAGCTTCGTGTAGAACATCGTCGCCGCGGTGTACGGGTCCATCCGCTGCTCGTACGTGCCCCAGGCGCCGTTGTCGCGCTGCTGGAAGAGCCCGCGGCTGTCGGGTCCGGCGGCGTCCCCGTGGTCGAGGTTCACCAGGCTCGATTCCCCGATCGCGGTCATCACGCCGACCGCCTGCGTGTGCGGCCCGATGCCCATGGCCTGGGCGGCGCTGATGACGTACGCGGCGTTGACCAGGCGGTCCTGGCAGAACCCGGCGACGGGTCCGGCGGGGACGACGATGCCGCCGATCGTCCTCGACGCGACGTCCGGGCAGGTCGGCGTGGGGTCCGCGGTGACCGACCGGGCGGCACCGGAGAGCGAGTTCACCGCGATGACGATGACGACCACGACGCCGATACCGATCGCGACGACGCCCGCGCCGAACACCGACGCGAGCGTGATGCCGACGCGGCGCATGGCGGGTCCTCTCGGGCGGGGCGGGTCAGGCGGAGCACGAAGAGGCTACGTGCGCCGCCTGGGAACCGCACCCGCCCGATCGGGGGTGTCGCGGGACCGGTCGGTCGGCGGCTCAGGCGTCTCGGTGGTCCCGGTCGGTGCGCGGCGCCGACTCGTCCGGGCGCTGGACCTTCGTCGGTTCGGTGACCAGCCCGGTGGGAGCCTTCTCGGCGCGCTTCCGCCCGTGGGCGAACCACGTCACGATCCAGAGCAGGATCCCGAGCGCGAGCAGCGCCCCGGCGATCTCGTACTGCTGCGGATCACGCCCGGACGAGAAGGGCAGGACGAGCCACAGGCAGGTGACGACACCGATGATCGGCACGACGACCCCGGCGCGGAAGTGCTTGTGGTCGACCTTGTCGCGGCGGAGCACGAGCACCGACAGGTTCACCACGGCGAACACCGACAGCAGCAGGAGCGAGGTCGTACCGCCGAGCACCACGACGATGGGGGAGTCGGGATCGAGCGACACCCACCCGATCAGCAGCAGCGAGATGAGGGTCGTGAAGACGATCGCGGTGGACGGCGTGCGGCGCGTCGGGGAGACCCGGGCGAGGAAGCCGGGCAGGACGCCCTGCTTGCTCATGCCGTACAGCAGTCGCGACGCCATCATCATGTTGATCAGGGCGGTGTTGGCCACGGCGAACATCGAGATGAACGGCAGCAGGTCGGCGATCGGGAAGTCCGGCGCCGCGGTCTGCACGACGGTGACCAGCGGCGTCTCGTTGCCGGCGAGCTCGCCGATCGGCACGACCGCCACGGCGCAGATCGACACGAGCACGTAGATCACGGCGGTGATGCCGAGGCCGGTGAGCATGACCTTCGGGAAGATCCGAGAGGGGTCCTTCGTCTCCTCGGCCATGTTCACCGAGTCCTCGAAGCCGACCATGGCGAAGAAGGCCAGCGAGGTGGCGGTCGACACGGAGAGCAGGAGTGTCTTGTCCTCCGGCGTCTCGAACATCACCACCCGCGAGAAGTCCGCGTTGCCGCCGGCGATGGCCCAGAACCCGATGAGGATCACCATCACGAGACCGGACAGCTCGACCAGGGTGAGGACGACGTTCGTCTTGACACTCTCGCTCACACCCCGGAAGTTGATGGCCATCACGGCGAGCATGAAGCCCATCGCGATGAGCATCACGACGCCGTTCGGCAGCTCCAGCCCGAACCCGGCACCGAGGTTCGCCGCGAAGGCCCGCGACGCCGTCGATGCCGACGTGATGCCGGAGCACATCACGATGAACGTCACGATGAAGGTGACGAAGTGGATGCCGAACGCCTGGTGGACGTACAGGGCCGCTCCGGCGGTCTGCGGGTACTTCGTGACGAGCTCGAGGTACGAGAACGCCGTCAGCAGGGCCACGGCGAACGCGATGAGGAAGGGCAGCCACGCTGCCCCGCCGACCTCGGCTGCCACCTGACCCGTCAGCGCGTAGACGCCCGTGCCGAGGATGTCCCCGACGATGAACAGCAGCAGGAGTTTGGGACCGATGACCCGCCGGAGCTCGGTCTGCTCCTGCTGCGGGCGCTCTGTGTTGGTTGTGGCCATGCGTCAGCCTGTCCCGTTCCCCGCCATCCTGTCCAGTCTCACAGGCGAATCGGCGCGGATCGCAACACGGATGTGTCACCCCCGACACGAGACGCCGGGCGTGTCCGGGCACCGACGGCTACGCTCCGGGCCATGTACAGCGAGTCGAACACGACCGAGGAGCCCGTGGAGTTCGCGGACTTCAACGCGAAGCTGCTCGTGCTCGACGTGCTCTGCTACGACCTCGACGTCCTCGACCCCTACGACGGCGATGACGACGAGACCGACGAGGACCTCGACGTCGAGGGGCAGGACGACCGTGCCCGCGAGTACTACGACGACCTCGAACTCCTGCCGTCGCAGCTGTCGCTCGTCACGGAGCTGACGGTCGACTCCGACCTCGAGGTACTGCAGGACGTGCACCCGGGGTGGGACGGCTCCGACGACCGCTACGACCCGCAGAACTGGGACGACCTGCTCGACCTGCCCGCGCTCGGCACCGTGTACGCCGCGGCGCCGCTGCCGGCGCACGTCGTCGAGCGGCTCACCGCGAAGGGCGTCGAGGTCCGCTCCGCCTGAGCAGGGCCCCTGCCGCTGCCGCTGCCGCTGCCGCTGCCGCTCCGGCGGTGAGCGGTGAAGTGCGTCCCGCACCGCCCGCTCAGCGGCGAAGCGCCAGCACCTGCTCGGTGAACTGCGCGGCCCCGCCCTGCGCCGGGTGCCGCACCGCCACGGCGTCGATCCCCGCCACCGCCAACGCCCCCTGGGCCTTCCGCCCGACGGCGACGACCCGGACGTCGTCCCGGGCCGGCCCCGCCCGCAGCGCATCGAGCAGCGCGAGCGCGACCGGGGCGCCGTCGCGGACCTCGGCGGGCCGCGGCGTCCGGTTCGTCAGCCGGTCCGGCGCGGCGAACGGGTGGTGCGGGAAGATCGCCCACGTCATCGGCAGCGCCCCGCGCCAGGACGCCAGCGCGGCCTGCACCACGCGCGACGACGCCTCCCACGGGGCGGTCGGCTCGGGCGGCACGAGGTACCCGGCGCCGAGCTCCCGCATGCTCGTGAACGGCACACCGGTGTTCGTCATGCCGCGCCACCCCGGGGCCTCGGCGACGAGCACCGTGTCCGCCTCGGCCCCGACGGTCGTGAGGTACCGCTCGAGGTTCGCGCGCCGCAACCGCCCGGGAGCGGTCCCGACGTCGTACAGCGCCTCGGCGTCGTCCGCGACCGGCACCGCGTCGAGCGCCGCCCAGAACGCGTTGAACCGGTCGTCGGTGGTCACGAGCGTCCCAGCACCCGGCGGTACACGTCCTCGAGCCCGGCGGCGGACCGCTCCCAGCTCAGCCGCTCGGCGTGTTCCCGGCCTGCGGCGGCGAGCGAGGCCGAGTACGACGCGTCGGTCAGGATGCGCTCGGTCTCCGCAGCCCAGACAGCCGGATCGCGGGACTCGAGCACCACCCCGGTCTCGCCGTCCACCACGGCCTCACGGAGTCCACCGGCGGCGGCGGCCACGACCGGCACCCCGGACGCCGAGCCCTCGAGCGCGACGAGACCGTACGTCTCGGAGTGCGACGGCACCAGCACGGCTGCCGCGCCGCGGAACAGGATCGCCAGGTCGGCCCGCGACTGCGGACCGACGAACGTGACGCGGTCGGCGATGCCGAGTCGGGCCGCGAGCCGACGCAGTTCGTCCACGTAGTCGCCCGCTTCGCTCGAGGCGTCGCCGGCGATGACGAGGGTGGGTCGCGCCTCCTGGCTGATGGCGGCGATCGCCTCGATCGCCAGGTCCAGCCCCTTCAACGGCTGCACCCGCGCCGCGGCGACCACGTAGGGGACGTCCGCGCGACGGGCGCCGGCGGCCGACGGTCGGAACACCGATCCGTCCACCCCCGGTGGCACGATCCAGATGTGACCCGACGCGCCGCCGAGGCGCGTCCGGACCGTGTCGGCCTCGGCCGAGGACACGACGACGACCGCGTCCGAGTCCTGCGAGAGCATGCGCTCGCCGGCCATCCGGCCCGCGGACTCCGGCCGCTCGCCCTCCGACAGCGGTGTGTCGCTGTCGGCCGCGATCGAGTGGAAGGACTGCACGTGCGGGATGCCGCGCTCCCGAGCCACGGGCAGCGCCGCCACCCCGGAGAACCAGTGGTGCGAGTGGAGGACGTCGTACGGACCGAGGTGCTCGAGCTCGTGGCGGAACGGCTCGATGAACGCGTCGTGCTCGCCCTTCGGCACCGGTTCGGCGGGCCCCGCCGACAGGAACCGCAGGCAGACACCCGGCACGAGCGAGACCGAGTCCGGCTGCGTCGGCGACGAGCGCCGCGTGATGATGTCGACGTGGTGGCCGCGGTCGGCCAGCGCCTCGGCCTGGTGGCGGACGACGACGTTCATGCCGCCGACCTCTCCGGAGCCGGGTTCGTCGCCGGGGGAGGTGTGCAGCGACACCAGCCCGATGCGCAGGGGTTCGGTGGTGGTGCTCACCGCGCAAGCCTAGCCGCGCGTCGGCCGCTGCGACGGGCGCGCGGGTGCCACCACGACGGGCCGTCGGCCCGCCTCGTCCAGGGCGTCGGACGGGAGGCGCGGATCGCCTCCCAGGATCTGCACCCGCTCGTCGCCGTGCCGCTCCCAGAACGCGGCCGTCCAGGCGCACAGTGCGCCGTCGAGCAGGTCCTCCCGGTGCTTGTGCGTCGGCCCGTGGATCCCGGAGGAGTCCGCCAGTGCCCGGGTCAGTGGATGCGTGTCGAGCCGGAGCGGTGGGTCCAGCGGCGTCTCGCGAAGCCGGCGCACGAGTTCGTCGAACGCCGCCGCCCGCCGAGCCCGGGCCGTCGCCGGCGGGACCGTGAGGTCGAGCCGCTTGTAGCGCGGCCGCTCGACGTCGTAGCCGAGCTCCTCGACGCCGACGAGCGTCGTGTACGGGTAGCACTCGAACATCGCCGGCCCCGTCCGCTCCCGCATCGCCGCCGTCGACGACACGTACCCGACGCCCAGGGCCGTCAGCCGCTCGAGGAGTCGGGCTCCGGCGCTCGCCGCGGATGCGAGGTTCGTCGGGTTCGCCGCGACCTTCCACCGGCCGTAGCGCTGGCCGACCTGCCGTTCGGCCTCGCGGATGCCCGTCGGGTTCGTCACGACGAGCGAGGCGTCCACGGCGATGAGGGATCGCTCGCCGAGGTGTGCGACGATCCAGTCGGTGACGGCGTCGACGCCCCGGGCCCAGCCTGCGTCGGTCACCCGGCCGCCGGCGTCCATCGCGACGAGTCCGGTCTCGTTCGGTGCACGGGTCGCGGTGCCGAGGCCCCACGCCAGGTCGACCCCGAGGTACGCGTTCACCCGTCCATCGTGCACGCCGAGCGGGCGCGACGTGCCGCGCGCGGTCCGCCGAGCGGGCGAAAGATGCCGCTCCCGCGCGTCGAGCGGGACGTATTCTGCCCGCTCGTCGAGGCAGGCGGGCGGGCAGGCGAGGCGGGCGGGCGAGGACGGCAGGGGCGCGGCTGGGGCCGGGCGCGGGCCCGCCCGTGTACGGTCCGCTGCATGGCGAGCGAAGCGACGACGCTGACGGTCCCGGGGCCCGACGGCGACCGGGAGGTCCGGATCAGCAGCCCCTCCCGCGTGCTCTGGCCCCACGCCGGGATCACGAAGCTCGACCTGGCGGAGTACCTCGTCGCCGTCGGTGCCGCGTTCGTCCGGGCGAACGGGGACCGTCCGATCTCGTTGCAGCGGTTCCCGGGCGGCGTCGACGGCGAGCAGTTCTTCTCGAAGAACCCGCCGAAGGGTGCCCCCGACTACGTCCGCGCGGTCACGGTCACCTACCCGAGCGGTCGGCAGCACCCGCAGCTCGTGGTGGACGAGCCGGCCGTCGCGGTCTGGGCGGCGCAGATGAACACGGTGGTCTTCCACCCGTGGGCCTCCCGTGCGGAGGACGCCGACCACCCGGACCAGCTCCGCATCGACCTCGACCCGCAGCCCGGCACCGACTTCCACGACACCGTCCCGATCGCCCACGAGCTGCGGAAGGTGCTCGACGAGGTCGGGCTGACGGCGTGGATCAAGACGAGCGGGAACCGCGGGTTGCACGTCTTCGCGCCGATCCACCCCGAGCACGAGTTCCTCGACGTCCGGCACGCGGTGATCGCCGCGGCGCGCGAGCTCGAGCGCCGGATGCCCGACCGGGTGACGACGGCGTGGTGGAAGGAGGAGCGCGGCGAGCGGGTGTTCGTCGACTTCAACCAGGCGAACCGCGACCGGACGATGGCGGGCGCCTACAGCCCGCGGGCACTGGCGCACGCCGCGGTGTCGACCCCGATCACGTGGGACGAGCTCGACGACGCGGACCCGACGACGTTCACGGTCCGGTCAGTCCCGGATCGCCTGCGGACCACCGGCGACCCGTGGGAGGGCATGCACGACGACCCCGCGAGCATCGCACCGCTCCTGGCGTGGTGGGAACGCGACCTGGCGAACGGCGAGGGCGAGCTGCCGTTCCCGCCGGACTTCCCGAAGATGCCGGGGGAGCCGCCGCGCGTCCAGCCGTCACGCGCGAGGAAGGCCTGACGGACGCGCCAGGAGCTCCTGACGGACGCGTCAGACGGTGGCGCAGTCCTCGGCGCGACCCTCGGGCTCGGCGACCCGGGTGGTGTGCGTGGGGAGCGAGACGCTCGCCGTGTGCAGACGCGTCAGACGGGACCACGTCCCGCGGTGGACGTCGCTGATGCCGTCGATGATCATGTCCCGCTCCCGTCTGCTCGATGCGGATGCGTCCGCATGGATCAAGTTACCTAGTTAGCCTAACTACATCAATGTGTGAGCGTCAATCGGACATGAGGACGGCGTCGAGATCGTAGGCGGCCGGGACCTCGAGCTGGTCGAAGCCGCACGACGCGGCCTCGCGGTCCGGACGCCACCGTTCGAACTGGACCGTGTGCCGGAACCGGTCGCCCTCCATCTGGTCGTACCGGACCTCGAGGACCAGCGACGGCACCAGCCGGACGAACGACGTGTCGCGACCCGACGAGAACCGCGACCGTTCCCCGGCACCGGTGACGGGCCTCCCGTCGTCGTCCCGGAGGACCACCGGGTCGAGCTCGTCGACCAACTCGGCCCGGCGCTTGTCCGAGAAGGCGGAGACGCCGCCCACCTGGCGGAGCTCGCCGTCATCGCCGTACAGCCCGACGAGCAGGGAGCCGACGCCGGTCCCGCTCTTGTGGACCCGGTAGCCGATCGCCACGACGTCCGCGGTCCGGTGGTGCTTCACCTTGAGCATCGTGCGCTTGTTCGGTTCGTACGGCTTCGCGCGGGGCTTCGCGACGACACCGTCGAGCCCGGCGCCCTCGAACGTGGTGAGCCAGTCGCGGGCGAGGTCGACGTCGAGGGTGGTGCGCGTGACGTAGAGCGGGTCGGACATGCCCGTCGCGAGCGCGTCCAGGCGCGAGCGACGCTCGTCGAACGGCAGGTCCAGCAGCTCCTCGCCGTCGACCGCGAGCAGGTCGAACGCGACGAACTGCGCGGGGGTCTCGGCGCTGAGCGTCGCGATGCGTGAGGCCGCGGGGTGGATCCGCTGCGACAGCGCCTCCCAGTCGAGCCGCTCCGCCCCGGCCTCCCCGGAGCGCAGGATCACCTCGCCGTCGAGCACCACCGGGTGCGCGCGGCCGCCGAACTGTGCCCGGAACGCCGCGACGAGCTCCGGGAAGTAGCGGGTGAGCGGCTTCGCACCACGGCTGCCGATCTCGACGTCGTCGCCGTCGATCGTCACGATGCCGCGGAAGCCGTCCCACTTCGGCTCGTAGCGCAGGCCACCACGGACGCTTTCGGGGTCGGGCACGGTGGCGACGGCCTTGGCGAGCATCGGTGCGATCTCCATGCGCCCTGTCTACTCGGGTGGTCGCGTCCGTCCGGCAGGGCCGGTCCGGTGTCCCGTGACCACGGGCCTGGAGGCGCGGCTCGGCCCGTCCGCGCCGGCCCGGTCGCTAGGGTGGTCACGTGACGACCGTGCCCCCGCCGGCAGCGCCGGCACCGGAACCGATCAGCCCCGTGCAGGCCGCCGCGTTGCAGGCCGGCGTCCTGCCGCCCGTCGAGGCGGTCCGGCCGGGCATCTGGACGCTCGCGGTGCCGTTCCGCTTCGGTGTGCCCGACGCGACCCTCGTCTACGCCGTCGAGGGCTCCGACGGCGCGCTGACCCTGATCGACCCGGGGTGGACGGCCGACGACGACCTCGACGCCCTCCGCGACGGTCTCGCCGGGATCGGCCGGTCCCTCGACGAGGTCGGGCTCGTCGTCGTGACGCACCTGCACGCGGACCACCTCGGTGCGGCCGCCGCGATCCGCCGCGCCACCGGTGCCCGGGTCGCGATGCACCGGCTCGAGGTCGACGCGCTCCGCCGTGAACGCGAGGACGCCGCGGCGAACGACGCCGACATCGCGACCTGGGGACTGCCGGAGCACCTCCGCGCCGGCGTGGTCGAGGCTTGGGGGAGCGGCCGGCGGATCGGACTCGGGCGGACCGCCGAGCCGTTCGCCGACCTGCTCCTCGAGGACGGCGACGTGCTGCCGGTCGCCGGGCGGACGATCCGGACCCTCTGGACCCCGGGGCACACCGCGGGCCACTGCTGCTTCGTGGACGAGGCCGACGGGCTGCTCTTCACCGGCGACCACGTCCTGCCGCGCATCAACTCCGGGATCGGTCTGGGTGGCCGGACCGGCGCGAACCCGCTCGGCGACTACCTGGCGTCGCTCGGACGGCTCGACGGCTACGCCGACCTCGAGGTGTGCCCGGGCCACGAGTACCGCTTCCGCGACGTCGTCACGCGTGCCCGCACCTTGGCGAAGCACCGCGAGGAGCGGTCGCGGCACGTCGCCGCGGCACTCGACGCCCTGTCCTCGCCGACGCTCTACGAGGTGGCGTCCCGGGTATCGTTCAGCGGCGGGATCGAGTCGATGACGGGGTTCCTGCTCGCCAGCGCCCTGACGCAGACGGCCTTCCACGCGGCGCTGCTCGGCCGCGCCGACGAGGTCCGGCCCGCCTGACGCGGCCGGACGCGGTCCGCGGGTCCGCGGTTCGCACCGCCCTCGCACAACGCAGGTGCGTCCGCGCCGTGGATTCCCACGGCGCGGACGCACTTCGGTCGTGCGGGACGCGCGGCCTGACCGCGGCCGGGCTCAGCCGAGCGTCGCGGCGAGGCGCTCCAGCGTCGTCCTCGCGTCGGCGAACTCCGCGGCGGCGTGGTCGGCGAGCGGCGCCAGGTCGGGCAGCCGGTCCGCGAGGGTCGCGCTCACGGTGATCGGGTACGGCTTCATGCCGAGCGCCGTCCCGAGGATGAGCTGCAGGACCGGCGAGCCGTGGTCCCAGCCCTCGGTCGGGGTGCCGGCGTCGTAGGTGGCGCCACGGCTGACGACGGTCACGACGGGCCGACCGGCGAGCGGCTGCACGTCGCCCGCGAGGACGCCGGGCACGTGGACGCGGTCGATCCAGGCCTTGAGGGTCGACGGCACCGTGTAGTTGTACAGCGGCGCACCGACCACGACGACGTCGGCGCCGAGGAGTTCGTCGATGACCTCCTGTCGGCGAGCGTCGTCCGCGGGCGCGACCACCTCGTCGTCGGTGCGGTCGGCGGCCGCCCAGTGCAGCGCCGAGGTCTCGAGGTGGGGGAGCTGGTCGACGTGCAGGTCGCGTCGGACGACGGTGTACTCCGGACCGCGTGCGCGCCAGGCGTCCGCGAAGGCCGCGGTGAGGGCGCGGGAGCGGGAGTGCGCGAGGTCGGCCGAGGAGTCGATGTGCAGGAGGGTGGGCATGGTCCCCACGCTACCGAGCGACGCGCGCCGGATGACGGGAACGGCCCCGCCGCGCCGGTGCGGGGCGAGGCGGGGCCGAGGTGGGCCTCCCGTCGGTCACGCGGGTACGCGACCGACGGGAGGCGTCCGGTGTCAGCGCTGGGTGTGACGGCGGCGCAGGGCGCGCGCACCGATCAGGCCGGCGCCGGCGAGGACGAGGGCGAGGGCCCACGGCAGGGCTCCCGTCGCGTCCGAACCGGTGTAGGCGAGCTGACCCTTCGCGGTGGTGGGCGTGACGACCGCCACCGTCGGGGTGGTCGGGCGCACGTCGACCGCGAACGAGAGCGGCTGGAGCGCACCGCTCGACACCGTCAGCGTGTGGATCGACGCGTGCGGGAACGTGACGCCGTAGACGCCCTGCCCCTCGGCGCCGTTCTCCTCGTACGGGGCGACGACGTCACTGGCGACGTTCGAGGTGACGGTCGGGACGAACGTGGGGTTGCCCTCGTCGTCGAAGTCCGTCGCGTCGTTGCCGAAGCGGTCGACGGGCGAGCCGGACACGACGAGCGTGCCGCCTTGCGCCACGGTGGGACGGCCGGTCGGCGTGAGGGTGAGCTCCTCGGGGAAACCGTCCTCGTCGGTCGACAGGTCGACGGTGTAGATCGTGCCGTCCGGCTGGATGAGCCAGATGCGCTTGTCCCGGGCGGTGATCGACTTCTCGTCCAACGTGAACGCCGTGATGCCGAACGCGGCGGCGTGGTCGACGGTCAGCTCGACGTACTGCGTGGTCGAGATGTCGCCGCTCGTGGCCGTGACGGCGAAGTCGTAGAACGACGCGAGGGTCGCGGTGCCGCTCAGCTCGCCGGTGGTCGGGTCGAACGTGATGCCCTCGGGGAGCTGGTCGTCGACGGTGTAGTCGCCGTCCTCCTCGAAGCCGTACCCGACCGCGATGGAGTCGGCCTGCGACTTGGACTCGACGATGGAGTCAGCGGAGTCCTCCTCGTCGCCGTAGAACCAGTCCAGCTCGTAGGTCGGCGCCGGGTAGCCCTGTGCGCGGAACGTGTACGAGAACGCGTCGCCGGCCGTGGCGTCGAGGTACAGCGGGTCGTCGATGTCGGTGCCCTCGGCGACGGGCGTGCCGTCGGCGTCGACGAACACCGGGTCCTGTGTGACGACCGCGGTCGGGTCCGAGGTCACCGATCCGCGGCCGCCGCCCGGCAGGTCGCCGGTCACGGTCACGACGAGCTGCTTGCCGGCCTCGACCGGGTCGACCGTGTAGGTCTGGGTCTTGGCGATCGTCGTCGGCGTCGGGCCGGCGTCGGCCTCGGTCCAGACGTACTTGAAGGAGCCGTCCGCGTCGAACCCGGTCGTGTCCGCCGTCAGTTCGGACCCGACCTTCGCGTCGCCGGAGACAGTGACCGTGGGGTCGGCGGCCAGGGGGGTGACGGGAGCGTCCGTCGATGCTGCCCGCGGAGCGGTCGGCGCGGTGGTGGACTCGGGCGTGCTCGGCGCGGTCGTCTCCGGGGATGCCGGCTCGTCGGTCGGCGTCGGGTCGGTGGGCGCGTCCGTCGGCGTGGGGTCGGTCGGCGCGTCGGTCGGCGTCGGGTCCGTGGGTGCGTCGGTCGGCGTCGGGTCGGCCGTCGCGGTCTGCGTCGGGACCGACGTGTCGGTGCCCTCGGCGTGTGCTGCCGTCGCGGTCGCGATGCCGAGACCCGTCGTCAGCGCGATGAGCGCGGCGGTGGTCCCGAGCGCGCAGGCGCGTCGGACGGTGGAAGTGCTGCGGCGCACGTGTTCCCCCAGGTGTTCAGGTCCGGTCGACTACCGGATCGTAAGAATCTGCCGAGAATCCTCGGCCTGATCGGATCGTAGGGGTACGCGCGCGTGACGGCGACGTCCGAACCCGAAATGTGACCTGGCTTGGGGGTGCGTGCGGAACACCGCAGGCAGGGCGCCGGACGGCTCCCTGCCTGCGGTCGGGGTGGACGATCAGTGCGTCGCGTGCGCCACCGAGACGGTGAACGACGTGTGCGCGTGCTCCTGGGTCACGGTGAGCCGGTGCGACCACGCCCCGCTGATCGTGATCGTGTCCTCGGCGCCGGTCCGGGTGACGTGGTCCGACGTGATGTTGCTCGTGACCGTGGACGGGTCACCGCCCTCGTCGGGGGCCTTGATGACGTTGCCCTCGGCGTCGACCGCGACCCCGGAGACGACGAACTGCTCGAGCCGGGTCGCGGGGACGGACTTGACGATCGTCGCCTTGCTGGTGGGGGTCAGTCGCTGGTGGATGACTCCGTTCGGGGCGATGTACCAGATCGGTGCGGTGGTGTTCGGCTGCGAGACGTACGTCCGCACGCCGACCGCTGCCCCCGGCTTCACGGTGAGCTGCACGTACGCGTGGGCCTCGACACCGTCACGGAGCGCGACGACCTGGAAGTCCCAGATCCCGCTCTCCACCCCCGTGCCGGACAGGACGCCGGTGTTCGTGTTCACCGAGAAGTGGTCCGACGCGCGCGGCGAGTCGGCGGTGAGCCCCGGGCCCTCGTCCATGGCGTAGGCGACCGTCCCCGCCTTCGCGTTCGTGGTGAAGGTGTGCGAGAAGGCCTTCCCCGCGGTCGCGGTGAGCGCGATCGGGTGGGCGGCGGAGGAGCTCTGCGTGAAGGCGAGCGGAGCGGGTGTGGCGGCGGCGACGTGCTGCGTCGACGACGGCGTCGAGGCGGTCGCGGCGCTCACGCCGAAGACGGCGCCGCAGCCGGCGGCGACGACGGCGGCGGATGCGGCGACGGTGACGAGCGCCGCGCGACGGCGCGACGAAGTGGTGGTGTTCATGGTTCCCCTGGTCGTTCTGGTGCAGGGCGGCGATCCGCTCCTGTCAGCGACGACCGTACGTCCGGACGGCATCCTCCGGGTGGCTTCCAGATTGCGGTTCCATCACGGAAGCATTCCGATTCGTTCAGGTCCTGACCTGGGGTTTCGTTCAGGTGGGGGACGTCAGGACGGGAGGCGCGGTGCCAGCTGGCACCGCGCCTCCCGTCCCACGCGATGACGCGGTCTCAGGCGCGACGACGACGCAGCCGGTGGACCAGCAGACCGCCGCCGGCGGCGAGCAGGCCGAGCGCCCAGGCGAGGGGACCCGAGGTCTCCGCGC
The DNA here is from genome assembly GCF_050585845.1 of Curtobacterium sp. AB451. Taxonomy (NCBI): domain Bacteria; kingdom Bacillati; phylum Actinomycetota; class Actinomycetes; order Micrococcales; family Microbacteriaceae; genus Curtobacterium; species Curtobacterium sp. AB451. Next base: position 199,271 of record NZ_JBOBQG010000005.1, on the reverse strand, counting down.
CGGTGTACGCGAGGCGGCTGGAGCCCGTGGTCGTGGTGGCTCCCGTCGTCGCGGCGGTCGGGGTGACGTCGAACCGGATGTCCTGCGTGCGGTCCTGGTACGCGACGGTCACGACGTGCGGCGACGCGTGCTCGAACGTGACCCAGGTGCCGGCGGTGCTCGGGTCGCCGACGATCCGGTCACTGGCGACGTCGCTCGTGACGGTCAGGTCGTCGTGGTCGGCGACCGCGTTCCCGTAAGCGTCCACCGGCACCGCGAGCACGAGCATGCGCTGCCCCTGTCGTGCGGGCACCGCGTCGACGACCGCAGAACCGCCGTCGGGGGTGATGTGCGTGATCGTGTCGCCGTCGATCGACCACGTCTCGGACTCCGGGTCCCGGTCGGACGGCAGGACCGCGACGACGAGCTTGGAGAAGGCCGCGGGGGAGACGGTGACCTCGACGTTCGCGACGGCCTGCTCCCCACCGCTCGTGGCGACGACCTGGAACCGGAACGACGTCGCCGCCGTGCCGGTCCCGGTCAGCACGCCCGTGGCCGGGTCGACGGCGAGGTCGAGCCCGTTCCGCGCGTACGTGTCGTCGAAGGGCTCGCCCTGGACACCGCGGAGCTCGTAGCGGACGTCCGACGGGTCCGTCGCTCCCGTCACCGCGAACGTCCGCGTGAACTCCTCGCCGGCGGTCGGTGTGATCGCGATCGGGGCGTCGGCGGTCGATGGGTCGACGAAGGCGAACGGCACGTCGGTGACGACGACGGTGAAGGAGGTGGAGACGCCGCCCTCGGAGACCGTCACCGTGCGGGAGCCCGCGCCGGAGAACGTCACCACGTTCGCGCCGTTCGGGTCCCACACGGCACGGTCTCCGGCGGCGGTGCTCGTGACGGTGGAACGGGGGTACTCGTCGTCCTGGTCGCTGCCTGTGACGCGGTTGCCGAAGGCGTCGACCGCGAGGCCGGCGAGGGTGAGCGACTGCCCGTCGACCACGGGGACCGAGGGCACGATCCGCACGCGGCCCTGGCCGACCGCCTGCTCCCAGATGGTGCCGTCGGGCTCCACCTGCCACAGGCCCGAGGAGTCGGAGGTCGAGGCCGAGAAGGTCACGCCGACCGGGGCGCCGGGCTCCACCGTGAGCTCGACGTACTCGACGGCGGTCTCGGAACCGCTCGTGGCGATGACCTGGAACGTGTAGGTCCGGAGGGCGTACCGGGGTGACCCGGACAGCGTGCCGGTGGTCCCGTCGAACGAGAAGTCGGCGTTGAAGTCGCCCTGGCCGATGACCGGGCTGCCGTCCGGGCCGCGCACCGCGTACGTCACCGTGCCCGACCCGCCCGTCGCGGTGAACGTCCGGGACACGGTGTCGCCCGCGGTCGCGGTGAGGACGAGCGGGGCGTCGGCGGTCGTGCCCTCGGGGAAGGCGAGGGCGGCGGCGGTGGACTGCTCCGGAGCATCCTCGGCCGGCGCGCTCGCCGTGGGTGCGCTCGCGGGGGGAGTCGTCCCCGTCTCGTCGGCGGTCGCCGACGTCGTGTCGGCCGCCGCGCCTCCCGTGTCGGCGGACGTGCCGGTCGTGACGGTGGTGGCGGACGTGGCCGGTGTCGGAGCCTCGTCGGCGATCGCGCTCGTCGCGCCGATGCCGAACGCCGAGGAGGCGGTGACGATGGCGACGGCTGCGCCGATGGCGGCGCCGCGTCGGACACCGGCGGTGCAGGACTGCTTCATGGGATCCCCCTGGATGCTGTTCGGGACACCGGGAGGTGCCCTCATCCTGGAGGTGTCGCGGCACGGGCGATCCTGGCGACCCGGTCCGTCTCGGTCCGGTGACGACGACGGGGCGAACGGTCGGTCGCGCTCGGGTCGGTCGCGCTCGGGTCAGTCGCCGACGGTGGCGGCCGCGCGCTCCAGGGCGTCGCGGAGGGCGCGGACCGCCGGCGACGAGGACCCGGCCGTGCGGACCACCGTGAAGATCGTCCGGCGCGGCCGCTCCGGGAGCTCGACCAACCGGCAGGTCGTCGTCCGACCCGTCCACATCAGGTCCGGCATGAGGCTCACGGCGTTGCCGGACTCGACGAGGCGGATCTGCGTCTGCAGGTCGGCGGTCTCGTAGCGGACGTCGGGCTCGAAGCCCCACCGCCGGCAGACCTGCTCGGCGAAGTGCCGCGAGGCCGTGCCGCGTGGCTCCATGACCCACGGCAGCACCTCGGCGTCCTCGATCGACGACACCGGCGCGAGCGCGGTGTCGAGCGGCGGCAGCGCGAGCCGGACGGCGTCGGTCGTGAGGTCCTGGCGGTGCAGCCCCGGCAGGTGCGGCGCCGCGTGCGCGGGGTACTGCTCGGCGATGACCATGTCGAAGTCCCGCGCCCAGGTCTCGTGGAGCGCCGTCTCCGGTTCACGCTGCACCATCTCGATGCGCACGTCGGGGTGCGCGGTCGCCATGGCGTGCAGCGCGTTCGGCATCAGCGCGAGGGCGGCGGACTGGAACACCGCGACGCGGATGCGTCCCTGCACCGTCGGCATCGTGCCCTCGACCTGCGACTGCGCCTGTTCGAGCACGTCGAGGACGTGACCGGCGGCCTGCACCAGGACCTCGGCCTGCGGGGTGAGCTGGAGCCGCCGTCCGGCCTTGCGGAGGAGGGGGACGCCGGCCTCGCGTTCGAGGGCGCTGAGCTGCTGCGACACCGCCGACGGGGTGAAGTTCACCGCCTCGGCGACGGCCGCGATCGTGCCCCGGATGGAGAGCTCCCGGAGGAGGACGAGACGGCGGACGTCGAGCACGTGTTCACGGTAGCGGAACTTACGGGTATCCATCACCAACCGTTGCTTCCGCTGATGGGTCGAGCGCTCCACACTGAACCCATGACGTCCCTGCACGAGCACCCCGCCACCGATCACGACGCCCTCGCGGACCAGTCCGTGGCGCTCGTGCGACAGTGGCTCGCCGAGGCCGAGACCCACCCGGTCGACGGCTCGGCGAAGCAGCTCGCCGGCGTGCTCGCCGACCCCGCCGGCCTCGACTTCGCCGTGGGGTTCGTCGACGGCGTCGTCCGCCCCGAAGACCTCGGCGTCGCCGCCCGGAAGCTCCGCGCGATCGCCCCCGGAGCCCCCGGCTTCCTCCCCGCGGCGCTCCGCGGACTCGTCCGACTCGGCGGCGGCATGGCCCCGGTCCTCCCGGGGGTCGTCGTCCCGATCGCCCGACGGGTCCTCCGCACGATGGTCGGCCACCTCATCGTCGACGCGACCGACGCCAAGCTCGGGCCGGCCATCGCGGGGATCAAGGGCGACGGGGTCCGCCTGAACGTGAACCTGCTCGGCGAGGCCGTCCTCGGCGAGGGCGAGGCCGCCCGGCGCCTCGAGGGCACGCACAAGCTCCTGGCCCGTGACGACGTCGACTACGTGTCGATCAAGGTCTCCTCCACCGTGCACCCGCACTCGCCGTGGGCGTTCGACCACGCGGTCGAGGACATCATCGCCAAGCTCCGCCCGCTCTTCCGCCGTGCTGCCGCAGCGTCGCCGCAGAAGTTCATCAACCTCGACATGGAGGAGTACAAGGACCTCGACCTCACGATCGCGGTCTTCACGAAGCTCCTCGACGAGCCCGAGTTCACCTCGCTCGAGGCCGGCATCGTCCTGCAGGCGTACCTGCCCGACGCGCTCGCCGCGATGGAACAGCTGCAGGAGTGGTCCGCCGCACGGCGTGCACGTGGCGGCGCCGGCATCAAGGTCCGCCTCGTCAAGGGTGCGAACCTGCCGATGGAGCAGGTCGAGGCATCCGTGCACGGCTGGCCCCTCGCGACCTGGCACACCAAGCAGGACTCCGACACCAACTACAAGCGTGTGCTCGACTGGGCGCTGACCCCCGCGCGCATCGAGAACGTCCGGGTCGGCGTCGCCGGGCACAACCTGTTCGACGTCGCGCACGCCTGGCTGCTCGCCGGTGAGCGCGGGGTGCGGGACGGCATCGAGTTCGAGATGCTCCTCGGCATGGCGCAGGGGCAGGCCGCCGCGGTGAAGAAGACCGTCGGCTCGCTCCTGCTCTACACGCCGGTCGTCCACCCGCAGGAGTTCGACGTCGCGATCGCCTACCTGATCCGCCGCCTCGAGGAAGGGGCGTCGCAGGAGAACTTCATGTCCGCGGTGTTCTCCCTCGTGTCCTCGCCCGCGCTGTTCGCCCGCGAGGAAGCGCGCTTCCGGGCCTCCCTCGAGCCGCTCGCCACGCCCGAGGGCCTCGCCGCTCCGGCCTCCCACCGCGTGGCCGACCGCTACGCCGCCGTCGAGCGCCCGCGCGTCGGCCACTTCGAGAACACCCCGGACAGCGACCCGTCGGTCGCGTCGGTCCGGTCGTGGGGTGACGCCATCACCGCGCGGGTCGCGTCCTCGACCCTCGGCACCGCGGCCGTCCAGGAGGCGCGGCTCGACTCCGCCGCGCAGCTCGAGTCCGTCCTCGGTCGCGTCCGCGCCGCCGGCGCCACCTGGGGAACGTGGTCGGGTGGCGCCCGGGCCGCCGTGCTGCACGCCGTCGGCGACGCGCTCGAGGCGAACCGCGCCGCCCTCGTCGAGGTGATGGCGTCCGAGACCGGCAAGACCATCGACCAGGCCGACCCCGAGGTGTCCGAGGCGATCGACTTCGCGCACTTCTACGGCGAGCTCGCCGCACAGCTCGACGACGTCGACGGCGCGTCCTTCACCCCGGCCGCCCTCACGCTCGTCGCACCGCCGTGGAACTTCCCGGTCGCGATCCCCGCCGGGTCCACCCTCGCCGCGCTCGCCGCCGGGTCCGCCGTGGTGCTGAAGCCCGCGCCGCCCGCCGAGCGCTCCGGTGCCGTGCTCGCCTCGATCATCGAGACTGCGCTCGACGCCCACGGTGCTCCGGCCGACGTCCTCGCGTTCGTCCAGGTGTCGGAGAACGACCTCGGGCAGCAGCTCGTCGCCTCGCCGCTCGTCGACCGGGTGATCCTCACGGGCGCGTACGAGACCGCCGAGCTCTTCCGCTCGTTCCGGCCCGACCTGCCGCTGCTCGCCGAGACCTCCGGCAAGAACGCGATCATCGTGACGCCGTCGGCCGACCTCGACCTCGCGGTGAAGGACGTCGTGGCGTCGGCGTTCGGGCATGCCGGCCAGAAGTGCTCGGCAGCGTCGCTCGTCGTGCTCGTCGGGTCCGTCGCCACCTCGCGGCGCTTCCGCTCGCAGCTCATCGACGCCGTGTCGTCGCTCACCGTCGGCTACCCGACCGACCCGACGACCCAGATGGGCCCGGTCATCGAGCCCGCTGCCGGCAAGCTGCTGGACGGCCTCACGACGCTCGGCGCGGGGGAGTCCTGGGCCGTCCGGCCCGCGAAGCTCGACGACTCCGGCAGGCTCTGGAGCCCCGGCGTCCGCGACGGCGTCCGACGTGGCTCGGCGTTCCACCGCACCGAGTACTTCGGCCCGATCCTCGGCATCATGACGGCGAAGACCCTCGACGAGGCGATCGACATCGTCAACGAGGTCGACTACGGCCTGACCTCCGGCCTGCACTCGCTCGACCAGGCCGAGATCGGGACCTGGCTCGCGCGCATCGAGGCGGGCAACCTCTACGTCAACCGCGGCATCACGGGCGCGATCGTCCGCCGCCAGCCGTTCGGCGGGTGGAAGAAGTCGGCGGTGGGTGCCGGGACCAAGGCCGGTGGCCTGAACTACCTGCTCGGGCTCGGCTCGTGGGCGCCCGCCGAAGCCACGTCCGGCTCGTCCCCGTCGGCACCGGTCGCCGCGTTCGTCGGCGCCTCGGGTGTTGCGTCGCCGTCGCTCGACCGGGCCGTGGCGTCCGACCAGCAGGCCTGGTCGTCCCTGTTCGGCACGGCGACCGACGTGTCGGCGCTGACCGCCGAGCGGAACATCGCCCGGTACCTGCCGTACCCGGCGGTACGGGTGCGCCTGGCCTCCGCTGCGGAGGACGCGGTGACGGACCTCGTCCGCGTCGTCGCCGCGTCGGTTCGAGCCGGCACCACGATCGACGTCTCGACGATCTCGACGCTGCCGCCGGTCGTCGCCGCCGCGGTCAAGGCGCTGCCGAACGTTCGGTCGCTGACGCAGTCGCACTCCGACGCGGCGTTCGCCTCGGCGGTGGCGAGTGGTCCGTCCGGGCGCGTGCGGCTCGTCGGCGGGGACACGTCGGCGCTGTACTCGGCGATCGGCGGACGGCCGGACGTCGCGGTCTACGGGGAGCCGGTGACCGAGGCCGGGCGCCTCGAGATCCTGCCGTTCGTGCGCGAGCAGGCGGTGTCGATCACGGCGCACCGCTTCGGTACGCCGAACCACCTCACGGACGACCTGATCTAGCCCGGCGCCCGCCGACGCCTCCAGGCGACTCCACTCAGTGGGTTGGGTGCGTGGCGCGAGGCGCGAGTTCGATCGGACAGACGGGGCAACGGGTCTCCGTCGCAGACCGTGTCGGCGCTGCGCTGGTCCTCCCATCGCAGGGTGGATGGCTCGCGCTCGCGCTGGCCCACGGCGGCATCTGGTGGGCGACCTGGGTGATCCTTCTCGGCGCACTGGTCGCCGTCGTGATCTGGACCTTCGCGACGGCCAGGCGTTCGGGTCGATCGCCTCGATCGCCTCTGCTGCTGGCCGTCGTGGCGCTGATGCTCGGCTGGATCGTCTCCGCGATCGTGCTCGGGGGCGCGACCTGACCGCTTCGGATCGCCGAACCACCTGACGGACGACCTGATCGGGCGCGAGGCACGGCGTCCCGCGTGTCCCGCAGGCGCTGCGCGCCGTCTGCCCGGCGGCACGTCGACTGCGGGGACGATCCGCGCCTGGCGGCGTCAGGCGGTCACGGTCCCCGGTGCAGGAGTAGCTCGATCAGGGTCAGGCCGGGACCGACGATGAAGAGGCAGCCGATCACCCTGATGAAGCCCGGCGTGAGGATCGAGGCCGCCCAGTGGTCGCCCTGCATCTGTTCCAGCTTCCGGCCCCAGCGGGCGAACTGCTTCGGGAACACGAGCAGCACGACGCCGTACGCCATGAGGAAGATCGAGATCCAGAACCATGAGCCCACGGGTCGACCCTACGGCTGTCCGGTCGCCGCATGGTCGGGGCGTCCGGTCAGGTGGGGCGCGTTTCGTCGGTGTGGTGCCGGACCCTTCCGGCCACGTCCTGAGGAGCACCTGCCGTGACCGAACCGTTCGCACGACCCACCGCACTCGCACACGTCCGCGTCACCGTGACCGACATCCACCGGAGCAAGGCCTTCTACCAGCAGCTGCTCGGGACGGAGCCCGCGATCGACTTCAGTGACCAGGTCGACGAGCCCGGCGTCCGCGAGGACCGGGAGCGCTTCTACGGCGGCAGCGTCTTCCGGCTCGGCGACCAGGTGTTCGGGCTCCGGCCGGTGGCGCCGGCGGGCCAGCGCTTCGACTCGGAGACCGTCGGTCTCGACCACGTGAGCTTCGTGGTCGGCTCCGTGGACGAACTGCACGAGGCGGCCGCTCGACTCGATGCGGCCGGTGTCGAGCACGGCGAGGTGACCGACCTGGGCGACGCGGGCATGGTCATCCTGTCGGTGCAGGACCCCGACGACATCAACCTCGAGCTGGCGGCACTCAAGGGCTGACACGAGCTATCCTCGACGCATGCGCATCGTGCGGGTCATCGGCCGGGGGATCCGCTTCGTGCTGAGGGCGATCGCGAAGGTCGTCGGGACGTGGAACGGGCACGACCCTGCGGGTGATGACCTCGCGGTTCGGCTCAACAACCCTCGCCGCGAGGACTACCGCCCCTGACGGCGCCGTCCGCCGCGCCGGCGCACCACGCGCCGTCAGTCGGCGGCGACGGACGCTGGGGCGCTCATCGTGGCGGCGACGAGTTCGCGGAGGGAGTCCGGCAGGGGGACCGGCCGGCGGTCGCCCTCGCGGTCGATGACGACGTGCACGAACTCCCCGGTCGCGAGCAGTGTCCCGTCCGACTGCCGGAAGAGGCCGAACTCCCACGACAGGCTCGTCCGGCCGAGGTGCTTCGAGCGCATGCCGATCTCGATGACGTCGGGCCACACCGCCGACTCGACGAACCGGCAGCTGGACGACACGACCACGGCGATCCAGTCCGACGTGAACGGGTCGAGACCGGCCGCCTCGCGGAACCAGTACGTGGCCGCGTTGTCCATCGCGCTGTAGTAGATCGTGTTGTTCACGTGGCCGAACATGTCGTTGTCGTTCCACCGCGTCGGGTACGTCCGGACGAAGGGGTAGTCGTCGATGGTCATCGGGCTCCTGTCGCGAGAAGGGACGTCGTGGTGGGGCGGAGGACGTACTCGAACGTGGCGCGTGCGCGTTCCGGGTCGGGGGTCTCCCCGGAGATGAGGTCGGCGTAGGTGAACGACTCCGAGATGCGCACGAGCAGTCGGGCCAGTTCCTCGGGGGAGAGCGGGCTCGGGTCGAACGTCCCAGCCGCATGCTGCTCCTCGACGAGGCCGGTGACCCGGCGGACGAACCGGCTCTGCACGTCGCTCTCGGTCGTGGTGAGCAGGCGGAGCGCCCGGGCGGGTTCGCGGGTCAGGAACGACCGGAAGTAGGGCGCCTCGATGAGGTCCGCCGTGAAGCGGTCGAGCACGTCGACGATGCGCGCCGCACCGGACGGGGCGGCCACGGCGGCAGCCGCGTCGAAGGTCGGGACGGCGAGCGACCACAGGATCTCGGACAGCAACCGGTCACGGTTGCCGACCCACCGGAACAGCGACGTGCGGTCCACGCCGAGCGAGGTGGCCAACGCGCCCATGTCGATGCGTGAGCCGGCGATGAAGGTGTGCCGTGCCTCCCGGAACGCGCGCAGCGCAGAATCCGATGTGTACAGGTGATCCTCCCTTGCAACGTTTCCGAGAATGATGCATCGTGGACCTCATGTCAACGCTGACGCCCACCACCGCGCTGCTCGAGTCCGACTTCTACCGCTTCCAAGAGGGGCTGACCGAGCAGGAACGCGAGTCACTCGGGCGACTCCGCAGCTACCTCGAGTCCGAGGTGCGTCCGATCGCGGACGAGTACTGGGCGCGCGCCGAGTTCCCGATGCAGGTCATCACGCCGTTGTCGGAGCTCGGCATGTACGGCCCGGGCATCCCGCTCGTCCGGCAGTTCGAGAACTCCGCGGTGTACCGCGGGTGGGCGGCGCTCGAGCTCGGGCGCGTCGACGCCAGCGTCGCGACGTTCATCGGGGTGCAGTCCGGCCTCGCGATGAACTCGATCGCGGTCGCCGGCAGCGACGAGCAGCAGCAGGAGTGGCTGCCGCGCATGGCCGCCGGCGAGATCGTCGGGGCGTTCGGGCTGACCGAGCCGCTGTCCGGCAGCGACTCCGCCCGCGGCCTCCGCACGACGGCCCGGCGTGAGGGCGACACGTGGGTGCTCGACGGCGAGAAGCGGTGGATCGGCAACGCGACCTTCGCGGACGTCGTCGTGGTCTGGGCCAAGGACGTCGCCGACGACCAGGTGAAGGGGTTCCTCGTCACGACGGACACCCCGGGCTTCACCGCGACGAAGATCGAGGACAAGATCGCGCTCCGGGGCGTGCAGAACGCCGACATTGTCATGACCGGGGTGCGGGTGCCCGAGGCGCGTCGGCTGCAGCGCGCCGAGTCGTTCCGCACGACCGCCGAGGTGCTCCGGCTCACCCGGACCGAGGTGGCGTGGCAGGCGATCGGCATCGCGGTCGGTGCCTACGACGCCGCGCTGGAGTACGCCCGCACCCGGATCCAGTTCGGCAAGCCGATCGCCGCGCACCAGATGGTGCAGGACCTGCTCGTGAAGTCGCTCGCGAACATCACCGCGTCGATCGCGCTCTGCACGCAGGCGTCGGCCATGCAGGACGCGGGCACCGGGGGCGACGAGCACTCGGCGATGGCCAAGGCGTTCGCGACGTCGAAGATGCGCGAGACCGTGGGCTGGTGCCGCGAGGTGCAGGGCGGCAACGGGATCGTGCTCGACAAGGGTGTCGCCCGGTTCTTCGCGGACGCCGAGGCGATCTACTCCTACGAGGGCACGCGCGAGGTGAACACGCTCATCGTCGGGCGGGCGATCACGGGGCAGGCCGCGTTCGTCTGACGCCGGTGCCGATGCCGGCGTCGGTCCTGCGCTGGCGGCGGTTCGGGTGCGGTTGTCGAACGACACGACCCATGTCGTACGACGACGAGCGTGTCGTTCGTTGCGAGTGCAACTGTTGCGGGCGCGCGGGTGCGACGGTGCCGACGTCGTACGACATCGACGATGTCGTTCCGGGTCGGCGCCTTCCACTGACTCCGCCCCGCGCGCCCGGCCCCGCTACCCGAGCAACTCCGGCCGCCGCCACTCGCCGCCGAGCACGTGCTGCTCGAGGAACGCGAACACCGTCTCGTACCAGACCACGGCGTGCTGCGGCTTGAGCACCCAGTGGTTCTCGTCCGGGAAGTACAGGAACCGGTGCGGTATCGTGCCGTCCTCCGCCGCGTGGTGCTCGGCGAGCTCGGACCAGAGCCGCAGCCCCTCGCCGATCGGCACCCGGTAGTCCTTGTCGCCGTGGATGACGAGCATCGGTGACGTGATGTCCGCGACGAAGCGGTGCGGGTCGTTCTCGTGCAGACCGGTCTCGTCGAAGATCGACTGCCAGTACTGGGACATGTCCGTGGTGCCGTTGAACTGGTCGAGCGCCCACAGGCTCGCGTGCGTGACGATCGCCCGGAAGCGGTCGGTGTGGCCGGCGACCCAGTTCGCCATGTAGCCGCCGAACGACCCGCCCATCGCGGCGGTGCGGGTCTCGTCGACGTCGTCACGGGCGACGACCGCGTCGGTGATCGCCATGAGGTCGGTGTAGGGCGCCTGCCCCCACGCGTTCCACCCGCGGTTGATGAAGTCGAGCCCGTACCCGGTCGACAGCGCCGGGTCCGGCAGCAGCACGGCGTACCCCTGCGCCGCCGCGAGCTGCGGGTTCCACCGCCAGGACCACTGGTTCCACGAGTTGAGGGGACCGCCGTGGATCCAGAGCAGGAGCGGGTGCCCGGCGGCACCGGGTTCGTCGTTCGGCAGCAGCAGCCAGCCGCGGACCCGGGCGCCGTCGGCCGCGGTCGTCTCGACCTCTTCGAGGTGGCCGGGGACCTCGGGCAGCGGCGCCGGGGTCGCGAGGGGCGTCACCGTGCCGTCCGCGTCGATCCGCACGGGGTGCAGGGGCGCGGCCCAGGAGGCACGGAGCGCCACGACCGTGCCGCTCGCCGCCGCCACGCGCAGGCTCGAGTACGCCCAGTCGTCGTGGGTCAGCTGTTCGACGGCGCCGCCGTCGAGGGGGAGGCGGAACACCGGCGCGCGACCGTCGTGGTCCGCCGTCGCCAGGAGCGCACCGTCGTCGTGCGCGAACACGAGTTCGCTCGGCCACCGGTCCCACTCGGTCGCGATGCGTCGTGCGTCCGAGAGCGTGGATCCGTCGAGCCGGGCGACCCAGATCGCCTGCTCGGTCGCGCCGCGGGGCGTGAACCGCTCGGTCCGGACCCACGCGAGGGTCCGACCGTCGTGGCTGATCGTCGGCATCTCGTGGTCGACGTCGACGTCGTCGAGCAGGACGGTCCGGGTGCCCGACGCGATGTCGATCGCGACGATCGTCGAGCGCGAGCCGCGCGCTTCCTGCACGCCGACCGTGGCGACGACCGTCGAGCCGTCCGGGGTGACGGCTCCGGCGACGTGCTCGAGCGAGCGGCCCGGGGCGGGCGTGACGTCGGAGAGCGCCGGGAGGTGCGCCGGGTACGTGTCGGCGGCGGCATCGACGCCGGCGTCCGTGCCGTCCTCGGTCGTGTTCGTCGACACGTCGCGGGTGGTCGATGCCTCGGTCAGGGTGGCGAGGTCGAGCGTGAGGACGTGCGTCTCGTCGGGGCCGAGGTCGTGGTCCCAGAAGCGCACCGGGTACGTCTCGTGCAGGATCGCCCGCACCTTCCGGTCCTTCCGCCGCCCACGGAGCGCGGCATCGGCGGCGACGACACCCGTGCGGTCCGTGCCCGCGCCCGGCAGGAGCCCCGCCGTCACGGCGACGGTGTCCGCCTGCGACGCGGTGCCGAGGACCCCACCGATCCCGCCCGCGAGCTTCGTGACCGGTCGTGCCTCTCCACCACCGGCCGGCAGGACCCAGAGCTGCGCGGCGTCGCTGTCCTTGTCACCGTCGCCGTCGGGGCGTCCGGACACGAACAGCAGGTCGCCGGTGCGGGTGAACGACATCCCGCCCTCACCCTTGGCCGAGCGCGTCAGCCGGACCGGAGCGGCCGACTCGTCGGTCACCGCCGCGGGGACCGCCCAGACCGACCGCCGGTACCCCGTGCCGCCGGCGTCGAGGACGCTGACGGTCAGGGCGACCCGCGAGCCGTCCGGACTCAGGGCGATCCCGTCCACGCGGGGGAGGGCGGTGTACTGGTCGAGGTCCGAGAACGGCGTCGTCATGCACCCACGCTAGCGGCGCTCCCCGCCGCGGCGGCGGTCACCGGCCGGTCTGTGGAGAACTCACGCCCAGAACGCGGCGATGCCCTCGGCGACGGCGGTGCCCTGCGTGCGCCCGGCGTCGGCCGCAGGCGCCTGCGTGGACAGCGAGAGGGAGTTCGTGCCGAAGGCCTGCTGCGAGGTGCTGTCCGCGATGACGACCTCGACCGAGCTGCCGGCCGCCCGGAGCCCCTCGACCGCGACGTCGAGCCACGGCCCGAGCGGCGACGGCCCCTCGGGACCGCAGGCGATGACGAGGACGCGTTCGTACCCGGCGGCGACGTCCGCGTTCGTGGCCGATCGCATCCCGCCGTCGACGTAGGGGCGCCCCTCGATCGTGACCGGCGACCAGACGAGCGGCACCGAGCAGCTGGCGGCCACCGCGCGCGCGAGCGGCACGCCGTCCGCCGCGGTGAGCACGCGGAAGGTGCCGTCGGTCGCGTCGATCGCGGTGACGGCGAGGGGCTTCGGCGGCCACTCGGTCGACGGCAGGGTCTCGGCGAAGGTCGCGGCGCGCTGGTCGTCGGTCTGGCCGGTCGTCGTGCGCTGGGCGAACCGGCCGAGCCGGGCACGGGCGTCCTGGTCGGAGGTGGCGCCGTCGAGCGCGGCGCCGATCCGCTGCTGGAAGTCGTCAGCGTCGATCGGGACGGGCTCCTCGTAGGTCGTCGGAACGGCGGCGTGCTGCTGGTCGTACGCCTGCTGGACGGCGCCGGCGCGGACGAAGGTCCCGACGACGCTGCCCGCGCTCGACCCGACCACGAGGTCCGCCGCGTCGAGGTCCACACCGGCGTCCTGCAGGGCCGACAGCACCCCGAGTTCCCACGCGATGCCGGCGACGCCACCACCGCCGAGGACGAGTGCTCTGGTTCCGGGCGCTGGTGTGGTGACGTCGGTCATGCGTCCTGCTTACCAGGTGCGGACGACGCGGAGGACCGCGCGACGCGACCTGTGGAGACCGACCGGGCGCGGCACCGGTCGTGCGCACGGGCGGACGGGAGGCGCGGTGCGGGCCCGCACCGCGCCTCCCGTCCCCTGGTGGGTGCGCTGGGTCAGACGCCCGCGGTCGAGCGGATCCAGCTGGCGGACTGGGTGAGGACGGCGTAGTTCGAGCCGGCGTGGGTGTTCGCGCCGGGGTCGGCCACGTCGCCGGTGGAGCAGACGCCGACGACCTTGCCGTTCACGACGAGCGCGCCGCCGGAGTCGCCGTGGTTCGAGGCGCCGGTGACGCCCGTGACGTGCTGCGCCCGGCCGCCGTACGCGTCCGTCGAGCTCCCCGTGAGGTTCACCGTCGCCTGGTAGAGCCCCGTCGTCGGGACGCTGTTCGCGCGGTTGCCGTAGCCGAGGATCGTGCCGGTGCCGGAGCTCTTGGTGGTGTACGCGAGGTCGAGCTGCGCGTAGGACGACAGCGTCTTCGGCGTGCTCAGGTGGACGAGCGCGATGTCGCCGGACGGCGCGGAGTAGAGCCGGTCCGCCGCGGTCGCGGTGCCCCGGTTCGTCGTGCTGTTCGAGTGGTAGACGTTCATCGCGGTGGTGCCGTCGACGCAGTGCTCGGCGGTGAGCACCCACGAGGCGTTGAGCTGCTCGCCGGTGCACCCGTAGGTGCCGGTGCCGCCCTGCTGGAAGACGAGCTGCACCTCCCACGGGGTGCTCGGTGCCTGCTCGCCGCCGATGACCTGCGGCGAGACGGTGGCGGCGTTCGCCGCGGTCGCGCCGAGGCCGCCGCCGAGGAGGGTGATGGCCGCCGTGGCGGCGAGGGCGAGGGCCCTCAGGTTCTGTCGCTGCTTCATGGCCCGATCGTGCTCGCCCCCTGTTCGGGGGTCAAGTCCGCGTTGCAGGGGACAACAACGTCACCCTGTGGACAACTCCGTCGGCGTCGGTGGGGTGTCCTAGCGTCGTCGTCATGACAGGGGACGGGAACACGACGGGCCGCGGGCGGCGCCGGGCCGGAGCGGTGGTCTGGCCGATCGTCGTCGCGACGGCGCCCACCGCCGCCTTCCAGCTGCCGAACCTCGTCGCGGCACCGGGGGTGCGGGTCTCGCTTGTCGTGTTCGGGCTGGTTGTGCTGGCGGCCGCGGTCGTCGTGCAGGTCGTCCGTGCCCGTCGGGCCGAGGCCTCGGTGACGGCCGCGGCGGCGGTGGCGCGCTCGACCGAGCTCGAGCAGGGCACCGCCGTCCGGTACGCGTTCGGCCAGCTCGCCTCCCGGCTCGCCCGCTTCGCCGAGGTCCGGCGGCGGGACCGCTGGCAGGAGCTGCCGGCCTTCGCCGACCGGGTCGCGGTGGCGCTGGCCTTCTACCTGCTCCCCGGCGTGCCCGACGTCCGGGCGAACGTCTACCAGCTCTCCGAGGACCTGCACGCGCTCGAACCGATCGGGCACGGGGGAGCGGACGACACGGCCGGCGTCTTCCGTGCCGGCACCCCGTACGGCGACCGCAACCTCGACTGGGTGTTGGTCGGCGGTGGACCGCGGGTCGTCGGTGACCGTGCCGCCGACGTCGACGCCGACGACGACCTGCCGGGGTTCGAGCCGCGCTACCGCTCGTACGTCTCGGTCGTGATCCGGTCCGAGGAGTACTCGTTCGGCATGCTCACCGTGGACTCGCCGGCCCCGGACGCGTTCACCGACCTCGACGCCAAGTACGTCGCGCTGATGGCCTCGTTCATGGCCATCGCGTTCTCGCTCGCGACCCCGTTCCCGGACCGCGACCGCAACCCCAGGAAAGGCCCGTGATGCGCACGCGATTTGTCGGACGCTCGACGTACGATCCCCACATGACCATCGTGACCCCCGAACCGAAGCCCTTCGGTCGGTCCCGGGTGTACACCCCGAACTGGACCGACGACACGACCGACGCCGACTACGAAGACCTCGAGGTCATCGCCGCGAACATCGAGCGCGAGCGGGTCGCCGCCCGCCGCCGGTTCGAGGCGCGCCTCGCCGCCGCGCTCGCCCGCTGATCCGGCCTCGCGGCGCCGACCACCGAAGCGCTGCGTCCGCCCGGCCCGGGCGGACGCAGCGCTTCGTCACTCCGCGCTGACGTCGATGAGCACCTTGCCGACGGTGTCCTGCTCGACGGCGTCGTGCGCAGCCGCCGTGTCCTCGAGCGCAAACCGCACGAGCGGCAGACCCGCGGCCTCGCCGACCGGCAGCACCCCGTCGCGGAGCGCCGCGGTGACGTCCTCGGCCGCCGCCGTCAGCGCCTCGTCGCCGATCGTGTACAGCAGCAGGAACTGGTACCGGGCGTTGATGCTCATGTTCGGCCGGATCGGCAGCGTCGCCTCGTCGCCGCCGTTGTTCGCGTAGATCGAGACCACGCCGTGGTTCGCCAGCACCTCGGCGACCAGCGCGGCGTTCTGCGGGATCGACACCTCGACGACGATGTCGACGCCGTCCGGGGCGATCGCACGGATCTGCGCCGAGGCGTCCTCGTCGCGGTAGTTCACCGTGTGGTGCGCGCCGGCCGCGGTGGCGAGGGCGGCCTTGGCGTCCGAGCTGATCGTCGTGATCACCGTCGCACCGGCCCACCGCGCGAGCTGGATCGCCGCGTGCCCGACGGCCCCGGCGCCGCCCGCGACGAGGACGGTCTTCCCGTTGAGCGCCCCCGGTGCGAGGCGGTCCGGGCCGTGCTCGTGCGTGGTGAGGGCGCGGTGCGCGGTCATCGCCGGGACGCCGAGCGAGGCGCCGATGTCGAACCCGGTGCCCTCCGGCAGGCGGACGGCGCGGGCGGTGGGCACCACGGTGTACTCCTGTGCCGTACCGGTCGGACGGCTCGCCGCGGCCATGTACAGCCAGACGTGGTCGCCGACCGACAGTCCGTCGACACCGTCACCGACCGCGTCGACGACCCCGGCGCCGTCCTGGTTCGGCGTGATCTCGGGGAATGGCAGGTCGTCGCCGTACGTGCCGCCCTGTCGTGCCTTCCAGTCGGTCGGGTTGACCCCGGAGACGACCACGCGGACCCGGACCTCGCCGGGGCCGGGCGTCGGCACCGGCCGCTCCTCGAGGGTCAGGACGGACGAGTCACCGGGCTTCGTGTAGACGACAGATCGCATGCCCCCAGGCAACCACCGACGTGCCGCCGAGATTCCGCGGACGGTCAGCGAACGCGCGCGTCGTACTCCTCGCGCGAGGCCGCGACGGCCTCCATGTGCGACGTCGCCCAGTCCTCGAGCGGCTTCAGCACCTCGCGCAGGGAACGCCCACGATCGGTCAGCTCGTACTCGACGTGCGGGGGGATCTCGGGGAAGACGGTCCGGGTGACGAGGCCGTCGCGTTCGAGTGCCCGCAGGGTCTGCGTGAGCATCTTCTGCGAGACGCCCTGCACGCGTGCCGCGATCGCCGAGTACCGTGCGGGGCCGTCGGCCAGGGTGCCGATCGTCAGGACGCTCCACCGGTCGCCGATGCGGTCGAGCAGCTGTCGCGAGGGGCATTCGGCGGCGTAGGGGCTGTACTCGAGCGCTGACATGGTGTCCTCCGTTACGCACTGTGAGGTGCCTACTTACTCAAAGAGAGTAACGCTTGTACCGTGAGTGTCAACGATCCACGAAAGGACTGCTCCATGACCAGCATCGTCGTCTTCGGTGGCACCGGCTACGCCGGCTCCGCCATCACCCGCGAGGCCCTCTCCCGCGGCATCGCCGTCACGGCCGTCGCCCGCGACACCTCCAAGCTCGAGCCGGCCGAGGGCCTGACCCTCGCGCAGGGCGACGCCTTCGACACCGACTTCGTCGCCGAGGTCACGAAGGGCACCGACGTCGTCGTCGTGTCGCTGCACGCGGTCCAGGCCGACGGCAGCGAGCTCAAGGACCGGTTCCAGCCGTTCGTCGACGCCGCCGCTGCCGCCGGAGCGCGCCTCGGCATCGTCGGTGGCGCCGGTTCGCTGCTCGTCGCCGAGGGCGGCCCGGCCCTGTTCGACACCGCGGAGTTCCCGGACGCGTTCAAGGGTGAGGCGAAGAGCCACGCGGCGATCCTCGAGGCCCTCCGCGCATCCGACACCGAGGTCGACTGGTTCTACGTCAGCCCGGCGGCGGCCTTCGGCGGCTACAACCCCGGCGAGCGTCGTGGCACCTACCGCACCACCGACGAGGTCCTGCTCACCGACGCCGACGGCAACTCGGACATCTCCGGCGAGGACTACGCGATCGCCTTCGTCGACGAGATCGTGACGCCGGCACACCACCAGGCGCGCTTCGGGGTCGCCTACTAGGCGGTTCGCTTCGCCTCCGCACAACGGAAGTCACCCGGAACCGCGCCATCGCGCGGTTCCGGGTGACGTTGCTTGTGCGGCGGCGGGGCGGCGGGGCCACGGCGCGGCGGAGCACGCAGCGGCGCGGCCCCGACCGCGACGTGCGTGCGGGCGGCAGCGCGCTCGGTGCGGAACCACGGAACCGACATGGAACCAGGCGGCCCGCCTGGTTCCACGTCGGTTTCGTGGTTCGACGCCACACCGCGGCGACGGGGCAACGCGGCACGCGCGCGCGACGCGACCACGTGCGGACGGGAGGCGCGGTGCGAGCCCGCACCGCGCCTCCCGTCCGACGGATCAGCGGTGGCCGACGATCGACGGCACCGGCATGTGGTGCCGCATCCGCACGGCGAGGTGCAGCCCGCCCCGGCGGGCGAGGACGAGGCCGACGACGGCCGCGGCCGCGGCCGGGACGCCTCCGGCGACGACCATCCCGACGTGGGCGCCGAAGTGGTCCACGACCTGCCCCATGAGCGGGCCGCCGATCGCCTGTCCGCCGAGCAGCACGAGGACGTAGAGCGACATCACGCGGCCGCGGATCGCGACGTTCGAGGACAACTGCACGAGCGAGTTCGACGCCGTCTGGAAGAGCAGCTGGGACATGCCGACGGCGACGAGGGCGACGGTGAACGGCGCGATCGCGGGGATCGAGCCGGAGACCACGAGCAGGATCCCGGTCCAGAAGACCCCGCCGACGATCGTGCGGAGCCGGACCGTGGCGCGGCGGGTCGAGAGCAGCGCGCCGGCCAGGGCACCGATCGCGACCGCGGAGTTGAAGACGCCGTAGCCCCCGGCGCCGACGTCGTACACCTCGGACGCGAACGCCGACAGCAGGACCGGCATGGTCAGCGCGAAGACCGAGAAGAACGCCACGAGGATGACCGGCACGATGATGGTCGGCTTCCGGACGGCGTAGCGGAGACCCTCGACGAGCTGCCCCTTCCCGCGGGGAGCCGGGGGCGTGCGGTGGAGCTCCGAGACCTTCAGGAACCCGAGCGTCACCACCACGGCCACGCAGGCGATCGCGTTGACCCCGAACGACCACCCCGCGCCGACGGCCACGAGCAGCGCGCCGGAGAGCGCCGGGCCGATCATGCCGCCGAGCTGGAACACCGACGAGTTGACGCTGATCGCGTTCCGCAGGTGCTCGTGGCCGACGATCTCGGTGACGAACACCTGCCGGGCCGGGTTGTCGATGACGGTCACCATGCCGACGAGGAACGCGATCGCCCAGATGTGCCACGCCTGCACGACGCCGGTCAGCGTGAGGACGGCGAGCAGTGCGGACAGGACCGCGAACGAGCCCTGCGTGATCATCATCAGCGCGCGCTTCGAGAACCGGTCGACGAGGACCCCGCCGAGCAGCCCGAACAGCAGCATCGGCGCGAACTGGCACGCGACCGTGATGCCGACCTGCGCGACCGAGCCGGTGAGCTGCAGCACGAGCCAGTCCTGCGCGATGCGCTGCATCCACCCGGCGGTCATCGCGACCAGGTTGGTGGCGGTGAACAGTCGGAAGTTCGGCACCGACAGGGCGATGAGGGTGTGGCGCCACGGCGGTCGGGTCGCCTGGATCGGCAGCGGTTCGGTGGGCGGGGGGAGGGTCGTCGGTGACGCGCTCACGGTGGGGGATCTCCGGACGTCGGCTGCGGAACTGGTACCCCAACGAAACTACGTGGTGCGGCGTCATTCGATACCCCTATGGTGGCTATCACTCCATTGCGATGTCGAATGAGGTTGCCGTGCTCGATCCGGTTCTGCTGCAGACGTTCCTCGCGGTCGCCGAGACCGGGAGCTTCACCCAGGCCGGTGCGCGGCTGGGCATCAGCCAGCCCACGGTGTCCCAGCACGTGCGTCGACTCGAGACGGCGGTCTCCCGCACGCTCGTGGCGCGGGACACCCGGGGCGTGGCGCTCACCGACAACGGGGACGCGATGGCCGGGTTCGCGCGGACGATCCTCGCGGCGCACGCCACCGCGGACGCCTACTTCTCCGGGGCGGCGACCCGCGGGCGACTCCGGTTCGGTGCGGCGGACGACCTCGCGATCACCCAGCTACCGCGGATCCTGCGGGACTTCCGGCGGCTGCACCCGCAGGTGAACCTCGAGCTGACGGTGAACCAGTCGTCCCCGCTCCTGCGCCGGGTGCACGCGGGCCAGCTCGACCTGGTGTTCATCAAGCAGACCGCGGGGGAGTCCGCCGAGGGGACCCGCGTCGCCACCGACCAGATGGTCTGGATGGCGCAGGACGGCATCGCGCTCGAGCCCGGGGAACCGGTGCCGCTCATCGCCTACCAGGCGCCGAGCATCAGTCGGCAGATGGCGATCGACGCGCTCGAGGCCGCGGGTCGCACGTGGCGGATCACCTGCAACACGCGTGACGTCAACGGTGTGCTCGCCGCCGTCCGGGCCGGGATCGGTGTGGCGGTGTTCCCGCACTCGCTCATCCCGGCGGACCTCGTGAAGGTGTCGCAGCGGTTGTCGCTGCCGGACCTGCCGGCGGTCGACTACGTCCTCATCGCGAACCCGACGGTGCAGCGGGAGCCGATCGACGCGCTGACGAACGCGATCCTGTCCCGCGGGGTCGTCCGGGCGGTGTGACGGGCGTGGCGTCGTCCGCCCGCGTCGTGCGCCCGCGTCGTCCGCCCGGGTCGTCCGCTCGCATCGTCCACGGGGTCGTCCGCCCGCATCGTCCGCGGGGTCGTTTCGTGAGCAGGAATGGTCGGGTCGGTGACGCGCACCCGACCGTTTCTGCTCACGAAGTACGCGCGGCGGCGCGCGGGGTGCGGGGCGGGACGCGGGGCGGGGCGCGGCGCGCGCGGCGGGCGGCGCGGGGCGCGGGGCGGGGCGCGGCGCAGGCAGCACGGCCCGCTACGGCGCGAGCGTCGGGACCGTCCCCGTACCGGTGAGGTCCGGCAGCGTCACCCCGGCGATCGCCAGCACGGCGGTCGCGACCGCCCACACCAGCACGAGCGTGCCGACCCCGCCGAGCACGGCCCCGAGGAGCGCGACCGGCCGCTGCCAGGTCGCCTCCGGCCGTCGCAGGGTCAGGATCGAGAGCACGAGCGCGAGGACGCCGAGTGCCACTCCGACAGCGTGCACCGTCGCGGGGGCCGTGAACCACCACGCCGCGAGACCGAGCGTCGCGAGCCCGGCGACGGCGCCGAGGGCCGCGGCCGGAGTCGTCCCGAGACGCTCGGACGACGTGGTCCGGTCCGCGGACGTCGCGCGTCCGGTCCGAGCTGCCAGGAGGCGCGGCTCGGCCCCGCCACGGACCGTCCTGGGCGTCGTGGTCGCCGGCACCGCGGAGGGCACCGCGTCCGCGTCGCTCACCGGGGTCGTGGCCGACCGGGTGCGGGTCGGCCGCGAGGACGTCCGGGTCCGCGGGGCGCGCGGCTGCTTCGTGCGGCCCCGTCCCGGGCGGTCCGCACCACGGCGCGACCGGTCGGGGTCGCGCGTCGGCAGCTCGATGAGCGGGAGTGCCTCGGTCGGCGGGAGCGCGTCACCACGGGGGCCTGAGGTCGTCGTGACCCCCGGCGTCGGCGGGGCGATCACGGCGTCGAAGGCCGGTGCCGGCGTGGGTGCTGCCGGGGAGACGGCGGCGGGGCGCTGGTGGGCGAACCGTGCTGGGGTGCGGTAGCCGATCGGTCCGGAGGGCTCCGGTTCCGACCCCTCGACGACGACGTGCTCGAGGCCGGGCACCGAGAAGCGGGGCTGTCCGACGCCGGGCACCGTCGGGCCGACCGGGGCGGCGACGGGCGCGGCACCCCCAGCACCCGCGGCTCCGGCGGCACCCGCGGCACCCGCGGCACCCGCGGCGTCGATCGGCGAGACCGGGGCCGGGCCGACCGCGGCCGCGTCGAACGGGACGGTGTGCACCGTGGGGGACGTGGGTGCCGGCGGCAGGAGGTGCTCCTCCGGCGGGAAGTCGGGCACCACGACGGCGGCGTCGTCGCCGAGCGTCGGTGCCGGGGCAGCAGCGGGGAGCGTCGTGCCGGGCGCGACCGACTCCGGGACGGGGGCCGGGGCGACGGGGGCGGGGCGCGCCTCCAGGCCGTCCGTCGCGTCCTCGGGGGGAGCCGTGACCCAGTCGGGGACGGCGCGACGCGGCCGGTCCTCGTCCGGCATGCGGTGCGATGCCACTGCGGTGTTCCCTCCGTAGGCTGATCCATCGTCAGTTCTAACGGCAACGCGTGCGGCTGTCGCAGCCCCAGTTCCGGGGTCGCCGGTACGGTCGGGTGATGACCGGAATCGAACACCGTCCACTCGGGCCGTCCGGGCTCGTCGTCTCCACCGTCGGCATCGGCTGCAACAACTTCGGCCGACCGGGCACCCAGACCGAGACGCAGGAGGGCACGGACGCCGTCGTCCACGCGGCCCTCGACGCCGGCGTCACCCTCTTCGACACGGCCGACGTCTACGGCGGCCGCCCCGGACTGTCCGAGGAACTGCTGGGCCGGTCGATCGCGGGTCGCCGTGACGAGGTCGTCCTCGCGACGAAGTTCGGCATGGACATGCGGGGCGCGAACGGACCGGACTGGGGTGTGCGGGGCTCGCGGCGCTACGTGCGGCTCGCCGTCGAGTCGTCCCTGCGGCGCCTCGGCACGGACTGGATCGACCTGTACCAGATGCACGGTCCCGACAGCGTGACGCCGATCGAGGAGACCCTGTCGGTGCTCGACGACCTCGTCCGCGAGGGCAAGATCCGCTACGTCGGCCACTCGAACTTCGCCGGGTGGCAGATCGCCGAGGCCGAACTGACCGCGTCGATCGCCGGTACCACGGCGTTCGTCTCCGCGCAGAACGAGTACAGCCCGCTCGCCCGGGGCGTCGAGGACGAGGTGCTGCCGGCGGTCCGGGCGTACGCGCTCGGGTTCCTGCCGTACTTCCCGCTCTACAACGGCCTGCTGACGGGCAAGTACACGCGGTCCGGCGGGCCCTCGGACGGACGTCTCACCCGGGCGAAGCCGCAGCTGCTGCAGGACGCGCCGTGGGAGATCGTCGAGGCGTTCCAGCGGTTCGCGGACGAGCGCGGGGTCACGATGCTGCAGGCGACCTTCGCGTGGTTGCTCGCGCAGCCGGGGTTGTCGAGCGTCATCGCCGGGGCGACGAAGCCGGAGCAGATCCGGCTGAACGCCGAGGCCGGGAGCGCGTGGGAGCCGTCCGAGGACGACCTCGCCGAGATGACGCTCGTGTTCGACGGCGCCTGACCGGGCGCGCGAGCCGCGGGCGCGCCGGCCACGGCCGCGCGCCGGTTGGCGTCCTCACGCGCTGGCCGACAGTTCACGGGCGGACCGCCGCGTGCGGTGTCGCTCAGCCCGTGAGGACGGTCGTCCTGCTGGACGGGAGGCGCGGTGCGGGGCGGCACCGCACCTCCCGTCGTGCAGGCGGTCGCGACCTACATGTCGCGGTAGCGCTTCGCGGACGCGAGGGCCTCGCGCAGCTCGGCAGCGGTCAGCCGCGGGCCGTACCCGGGGGTGTCCCGCTGGATGCGCCAGCCCTCGGCGAGCGGCCCCGCGTCGACCACGTCGAACCCGAACTGGTCGATGAGGTCGGTCACGACGCGCTTGGCCTCGGCGTCGTCCCCGGCCACCACGAGTGCGCGGCGGTCCGGCGTGCCGGCGGGCGAGGCGTGCCCGGTGAGGTCCGCGGCGCCGATGTGGTTGAACGCCTTCACGACCCGGGCGCCGGTCAGGTGGTCCTGCAGGAGCTCGGCCGTCGTGGTCGTCTCGTCGTCGAGCGCCGCGATCTGCCCGTCACGCCCGGGGTAGTAGTTGTTCGTGTCGATCACGACCTTGCCCACGAGGGGCTCGACCGGGATGCTCTCGATCGCGCCGAGCGGGACCGTCACCACGACGATCTCGCCTGCGGCCGCCGCCTCGTCACGCGTCGCCGCGCGGGCGCCGTCGCCGAGCTCCGCGACGAGGTCCGCGAGGGTCTCGGGGCCGCGGGAGTTCGCGATCACCACCTCGTGTCCGGTCCGCACCGCCAGCCGTGCGAGCTGGGATCCGATGTTGCCTGCGCCGATGATGCCGATTGTCGTCATGGTGCCGAGCAACGTCCGGAGCGGTCCCGGACATTCCCGCCCGCCGACCCCGCCGCCGCCGAGGGTGCATGATGGCCGCATGGACCACGAGTTCCGCGACGAAGCCGACCAGGACCGCTACGCGATGTACGTCGGCGGGGAACTCGTGAGTGTCCTGGACTACCGCGAGAACGACGACGCGATCGCGTTCCCGCACACGTACACGGTGCCGAAGCACCGCGGCCACGGGTACGCCGCCGAGCTCGTCGACTTCGCGGTCGCCGACGTCGAGGCGAACTCCACCAAGCGCATCGTCCCGATGTGCTGGTTCGTCGGCAAGTGGTTCGACGACCACCCCGAGAAGGCAGACCTGCTCAGCCGCGGCGCTGCGGACTGAGCCGGACCGAAGGGCGCCGCGCATGCCGACGATCACCCCGTTCCTCTGGTACGACGACCAGGCCGAGCAGGCTGCGGAGCACTACGTCGCGCTGTTCCCCGACAGCCGCATCGACAGCGTGAGCAGGACCCCGGACGGGCGGACCCTCGTGGTCGAGTTCACGCTCCTCGGCTCGCCCTACCGTGCGATGAACGGCGGTCCAGGGCACGAGCACACGGACGCGGTCTCGTTCCAGGTGGACGTCGACGACCAGCAGGAGCTCGACCGGATCTGGGACGGCCTGCTCGCCGACGGCGGCCGGCCGAGCCGCTGCGGGTGGCTCTTCGACCGCTGGGGCGTGGCGTGGCAGGTGACCCCGTCGATGATGGGCGACCTGATGACCGGCTCCGGCGACCCCGCGGCGAACGCCCGCGTCTTCGAAACCATGCTGCAGATGGAGAAGCTCGAAATCGCGGCCCTGCAGGCCGCGGCGGCGGGTCGCTGAGCCGGCCCGATCCGTACCCGCCGGTATGGTGGCGGGACCGAACACCGCCGGCAGCGACCGGCACCGACAGGCTGGAGTCACGGCGATGAGCGAACCGAGGCCGGATGTCCGCAACAGCGACATCGGACGGGCCTACACGGAACTCGCCCGCATCACCCGGCGCGCGAGCATCCGGGCACGCGGCTCGGAGTCGATCCTGAGCGTCGTCGACCAGTCCCTCGTCGACTTCGTCGTCCAGCACGAGGGGTGCATGGCGATCGACATCGCCCGGTACCTGCGGCTGAACCGCTCCACGATCTCGCGGCAGCTGTCCGGGCTGCTCGCGGCCGGGCTCATCCGGACCGTCGACGGCGGCACCGGCAACGCGAAGCCCCTCGTGGCCACCGATGCCGGCCGGGCCGCACTCGACCGGTCCGTGCAGCTGCACCGTGACGCGCTCGACGAACGGCTCGCCAGCTGGTCGGACGACGACATCGCGCTGCTCGCCGGGCTCCTCGAACGGCTCGGCGCCGCGGACGAGGCCGGGCTGCCGATGCCCGGCCGCCCCGCCACGACGTGACGACCTCGTTCGTCCTGCTCTCCGACACGCACCTGCCGAAGCGCGCCAAGGACCTGCCCGCCGGGCTCTGGGCCGACATCGACTCCGCCGACCTCGTTGTGCACGCCGGCGACTGGGTCGACCTCGCGACGCTCGACGCCGTCCAGGCCCGCTCGGCTCGCTTCGAGGGGGTCCGCGGCAACAACGACGGCCCCGAGTTCGACGACCGCCTGCCGCTCGAGGCGCACTTCGCCGTCGAGGACCTCCGCTTCGCCCTGGTGCACGAGACCGGTGCCGCGACGGGCCGTGAGCGTCGCATGACAGCCGCGTACCCGGACGTCGACGTGCTCGTCTTCGGCCACTCGCACATCCCGTGGGACACCGTCGCCCCGTCGGGGCTCCGCCTGCTCAACCCGGGATCGCCCACGGACCGTCGCCGCCAGCCGGACCACACGTGGATGCGCGGCGCGGTCGACGGCCGCGACCTGACGGTCGAGCTGGTGCGGCTGCCCCCGGCGACCCGCTGACGGACGGGAGGCGCGGGGCGGCCCCGACCCGCGCCTCCCGTCCGCCCCCACGCACGTCCGGACCCGCCTGCGGCCCTCCCCACCGGCGGGCCGTCGCGCCCAGCGACACATCACGGCCCGTCGGGCGCGTGCGGTGTCGCGCAGCCCGTGACCACGGCGTCGGCGATCGCCGTCGGCATCCGGAAGAACGCCGCCTCCCACGCGGTCGACGTGCGGAACGCGCGCGTCATGGCGCCGCGCTCGGCGGGCGTCGCCGCGGCCGCGAGGCGTTCGACCCGTGCCGTCGCCTCCGCCGAGGCGTCGGCGAACGCGGGGTCGCCGTACGCGCCGATCCAGTCCGCGAACGGGTGGTCCGCCCCGACCGTCCCGATCTGCGTGCCCACCCAGGCGTAGACACGGAAGCACGGCAGCACCGCCGCGGCGAGCACCCCGGCGGACCCGGAGTCGGCAGCGGCCTGCAGGTGCGCGAGGTAGCCGGCGCAGACCGGGTGGACGGGGTCCTCGGCGTGCGACCCGGCGAGCCGTCGGTGGTGGAGGTCGCGCGCCTCGTCGGCGCAGCCCTGGGCCGATGCCTGCCAGAACGCGGCCTCGGCCCCGGTCGTCCACGAGCCGAGCAGCGCCAGGTGCCGCTCGTACGCGCGGAGGTAGTGGACGTCCTGCGCCAGGTACGCGGCGAAGACCTCGGGGTCGAGCGTCCCGGCACGCATCCCGGTGAGGAAGTCGCACGCCATCGTCTCGTGCAGGACCCCGGCGACGTCGTCCCACCAGCGGTCGGTCCACCGCGGCTCCGGCAGCGCCGCACGGACGAGGGCCCCGTGGTCGACCGGCCCGTTGCCGGTCCCGACGTCGAGGGCGTCCGCGCCGCGGAGGGCCGCGGTGAGCCAGTGCTTCGCTGTGCCGATCGCGAGCTCCCAGTCGCCGTCGCGGGCAGCGAGCGTCGCGATCGCGCTCGACAGCGAGCACCCGGTGCCGTGCGTGTTCGTGGTCCGGACCCGGGGTGCGGTGAACCGCCGGAGGACCCCGGCCGGACCGACGAGGACGTCCTCGGCGGTGTCGCCTGCGTCGTGGCCGCCCTTCGCGAGCACGAGGACGTCCCAGGTGCGGGCGATCACGAGGGCCTGGCCCTCCGGGCTGTCCGTTTGATCCGGCCGGAGCGACCGATCCGGCCGGTCCGGGCTGTCCGGCTGGTCCGGCCGGTCTCGCCGCTGGTCCGGTCCGTGCAACATGGCCAGCTCGGCGAGCACCGCGAGTTCCGCCCGGTTCGGCGTCACGAGGTCGGCGAGCCCGACGAGCGCCACCATCGCCTGCGAGGCGTCCTCGTCGAGCAACCGGTCCCCACTCGTCGCGACCATCACGGGGTCGACCACCACGACCGGCGGGCGGTGCTCGCGGAGCCACTCGGTCACGACCCGGACGACCGCGGCGGTGCCGAGCATCCCGATCTTCACCGCGTCGATCGTGACGTCGTCCGAGACCGCGTCGAGCTGCTCCCGCAGGAACCCGACGTCCGGCACGTGCACCGACCGCACCCCGTGGGTGTTCTGCGCGACGAGCGCGGTCACGACGCCCATGCCGTAGCCGTCGTGCGCCGCGACGGCCTTGAGGTCCGCCTGCATCCCCGCCCCGCCCGTCGGGTCCGTCCCGGCGATGCTCAGGACGCGCGGGATGCGCGGCGGTTGGGGGGCGTGCCGGGGGCGCGCGTCTGCGCCGTTCACGCGTCCGCCCCGTGGTGCGCCCGGTCGGACGGGAGGCGCGGGTCGCCCCCGGCACGTCGGCCGTCGGCACCGGACCAGGCCGCGACGAGCGCGGCGGCGGCGGAGCCCGGGTCGGCCGCCGCGCAGATGCCGGACACGACCGCGACGCCGGCGGCCCCCGCGTCGCGCAACGGTCCGACGTCGTCGAGCGTCACCCCGCCGATCGCCACGCACGGCAGGTCCGTGCCGCGTGCGAGCCGGGCGAACCCGGCGTGCCCGAGGGCCGGCGGGTGGTCGGCCTTCGTCGCCGTCGGGTGCACGACCCCGATCCCGAGCAGGTCGACGGTGCCGCGGGGGAGTGCGGCCACGGCCGCGAGGTGCTCCGGGCTGTTCGCGGTCAACCCGACGTGCGCGCCGGGACCGAGCAGGGCACGGGCCGCCGTCACCGGGACGTCCGACTGGCCGAGGTGCACCCCGGCGACGCGGTGCCCGGCGTGCCGAGCCGCGAGGGCGACGTCCAACCGGTCGTCGACCACCACCGTCGCCCGGTCACCCACGGCGTCCGCCACCGCCGCGGTCAGCGCCAGCAGGTCCCGCGCCGACGCGTGCTTGTCGCGCACCTGCACGATCCGCACTCCGCCGTGCACCGCGGCCCGGACGACCCCGAGCACGCCGATGCCGTGCCGGTCCGACAGCACGGGGTCCGTCACGAGGTACACCCCGAACCCGCCGGCGCTCACGCGGGCACCGCCGGGGACTCGACCGTGATCCGTGCCGTGCGCACGACGTCCTCCGGCGAGAGCGACGCCAGACGGTCGAGGAACAGCGGCTGGAACGTGCCAGGCCCGCCGGCCTCCCGCGCGGCGAGCTCGGCCGCGATCGTGTGCACCGCGGTCGCGGCGACGGCGGCAGCCCCCGGGTCGTCCGGCGAGACGGCCGTGAACGCGGCGACCACGGCACCGAGCGCGCACCCGCCGCCGGTGATCCGCGTGAGCAGCTCCGTGCCGTTCGCCACCCGCGCCGGACCGGTGCCCGGCGCGACCAGCAGGTCGACCGGACCGGACACGGCCACCGCGGCCACGCGCCTCCTGGATCCGCTCGGGCCGGACACGGCGTCGACCGCAGCCGCTCGTGCGTCGTCGGGACCGACCGTGCTGTCGACGCCGCGGCCGCCGGCCGAGGCACCGAGCACCGCGAGCACCTCCGAAGCGTTGCCCCGCAGCACGGACGGACCGAGCGCCAGCAGGTCGCGGGCGAGCGCCGTCCGGACCGGCAGCGACCCGACCGCGACGGGGTCGAGGACCCAGGGCGTCCCGGCGTCGACGGCGGCCACGGCCGCCTCGAGCGATGCGGCCCTCGGCTCCGCGTGCGGGGTACCGGTGTTCACCAGCAGGGCGTCGGCGGCCCGGGCGAACGGCCCGGCCTCGGAGACGACGTCGACCATCGCGGCCGAGGCGCCGAGGGCGAGCAGCACGTTCGCGGTGACGTTCTGCACCACCGTGTTCGTGATGCAGTGCACCAGGGGACTCCGGGCGCGGACGGCCTCGAGGAGCGTGGCGGTCCGATCGGCCCAGTCCGGGTGGGGACCCCCGGCGGGCGGGGTGGGTACGGGCGCAGCAGTGTGCATGGACGATCCCTTCGCGAGTACGAGCTCGAGCAGGTTCGACGGGTGTGATCTCAGCCGCCGGTCGCGGCACCCCGTGTCTCGACCGACACCGTACACGAACTGCTCCGTCGTCCCCGGTCACATGACGGGTCCCGTGTGACAGGGTTGACGGGTGCCAGACACCACGCCTCCCGGGCCCCCACCCGGCCCCCGCGATCCCGGCGACGCCTGGGCGGTCGGACCCGACGGCACCAAGGCCTGGGGACGGTTCGGTGCGGCCGGACTCCTCGTCGACGACGGCTCCGGCCGGGTGCTCCTGCAGCACCGCGTCGAGTGGAGCCACCACGGCGGCACCTGGGGGATCCCCGGCGGAGCCCGACACCAGGGCGAGGACGCCGTGACCGGCGCGCTCCGCGAGTCCGCCGAGGAGGCCGGCGTCCCCTTCGACGGTGTCAACCTCCGGCACACCGCGGTGCTGGACCTCGGGTTCTGGACCTACACGACGGTGGTGGGGCGCGCCTCCCGTCCCTTCGAGCCGGTGATCGCGGACCGCGAGAGCCTCGAACTCGCCTGGGTGCCCGTCGCCGACGTCGAGGACCTGCCCCTGCACCCCGGGTTCGGCGCGTCCTGGCCGGCGCTCCGGGCACGGATCGAGACCACCCCGCACGTCGTGGTGGACGCCGCGAACGTCGTGGGCAGCGTGCCGGACGGCTGGTGGAAGGACCGACCCGGGGCCGCGTCGCGGCTGCTCGGGTCGGTCGAGGCGCTCGCCGCAGCGGGCGTGCTCGCCGACCGGTTGGCTCTGCCGTTCGACCGGTGGTGGCCGCGGTGGACCGTCGTGCTCGAGGGCGAGGCGCGCGCCGCCGACCCGTCCGGTGCGCCTGGTGTTCCCGGTGCTGCTGGCGCTGCTGGCGCTGCTGGCGCTGCTGGTACTGCCGATGCTCCGGTCGGCGGTGCCGGCGGTGCTGGCGCTGCTGGTGTTGCCGGCGGTGCTGGCGCTGCTGGTGTTGCCGGCGCGGCGGCTGGCCGTGCCGTCGCTGCCGACCAGGTGTCCGTCGTGCGGGCGCCGGGGTCGGGTGACGACGCGATCGTCGAGGCCGCACGGGCGGCGGTCGCCGTGGCCGACGCCCCGGTCGTCGTGGTGACGGCCGACCGAGGCCTCCGAGCCCGCGTCGAGGACCTCGGCGCCGTCGTGCACGGGCCGTCCTGGCTGCGCGACCAGTTCTGACGTGAGGTGCCGGGCGCCCGCTCGCGCCCCGTGCGCGCCGGCGCCTGCGCACGGTGCGGTGTCGTTCGTCCCGTGCGGTGTCGGCGGCTCGGTGACGGCCTGTGTCTTCGCACCGAGCGGTCAACCGCGCACCGGGTGGCGGACCCCGCACGGTGCTGCCCGCGCTGGCCCGCCCGCGCACGGTGCGGTGTTGTTCGCGCCGTGCGGTGTCGGCGGCTCGGTGACGGCCTGTGTTGTCGCACGGAGCGGTCAACCGCGCACCGGGTGGCGGAGCTCGCACGGTGCTGCCCGCGCTGGCCCGCCCGCGCATGGTGCGGTGTTGTTCGCGCCGTGCGGTGTCGGCGGCTCGGTGACGGCCTGTGTCGTCGCACGGAGCGGTCAACCGCGCACCGGGTGACGGGACTCGCACGGTGCTGCCTGCGCTGGCCCGCTCGCGC
The DNA here is from genome assembly GCF_050585845.1 of Curtobacterium sp. AB451. Taxonomy (NCBI): domain Bacteria; kingdom Bacillati; phylum Actinomycetota; class Actinomycetes; order Micrococcales; family Microbacteriaceae; genus Curtobacterium; species Curtobacterium sp. AB451. Next base: position 168,655 of record NZ_JBOBQG010000005.1, on the reverse strand, counting down.
ACGGTGCGGTGTTGTTCGTGCCGTGCGGTGTCGGCAGCTCGGTGACGGCCTGTGTCTTCACACGGAGCGGTCAACCGTGCACCGAGTGACGGACCCCGCACGGTGCCGCCCGCGGCCCCGCCCGACCCGCCGCACCGGCCCCGACCGACCGCCCCGCGGCGTTGGCCCCGACCGACCGCCCCGCCGCGCCTGCCCGCGCCCGCCCCCTACGCCGGAACGCCCCGCCGCGACGACACCAGGATCGCCACCCACGACACCATCCCGAGCCCGACGACCACCCACAGGATCGTCGGCACCGCCACGACGTTCGCCACCGCCGCGATGACCGCCGGCGCCAGGAACCCGGCGTACGCCGCTGCGTAGAACACCCCGGTGAGTCCGGCCAGGTCGCGCGCCCCCGCGATCCGCTGCACCTCGAGCAGGCTCGACACGAGCGCGATCCCGATGCCCAGGCCGATCACCACGTTCGCCGCGAGCCCGATCACCACGGACTGCAGCTGGATCGCAACGACGACGACCGCGATGCCCCCGGTCATGAGGGCCACCGCGACGAGCAGCCCGCGGGCGGACAGGAGCGAGGTGAGCCGGCCGGCGAGGGGCTGCACCGCGCTCGACACGCCGAGCGCGACGACGGTGGCGGCGGTCGCGAACACGAGCCCCCACTGACCGGTCGCGCCGGCGAGCTTGGTCGGCAGGTACCCGTACCCGATCGCGGCGGAGCCGAAGATCCACGGCGCGGCGACGAGCACGACCCGGGTGAACCGGCGGTGTCCGGCGCTCGGCACGGCGAGCTGCCTCCACCACGGACCCGGCAGGCCCCCGGTGCGGCTGGTCTCGGGCGTCCGCCACACGATGACCGCGAACGGGACTGCGACGCAGATGTGCACGAGGAAGGGCAGCACCTCGGGGATCGGGCCCCACTGCGCGATGAGGCCGGCGACGAGGGCACCGGACGCCGACCCGAGGGTGAACGCCAGTGACGCCCGGCGTGCACCGGACCCGGCGTCGGCGGACGGGTCGAAGCGTCCCTGCGAGAGCTCCTTCACCCAGCTGTTGCCGACCGCCATCGCGATCCCGACGGTGATCCCGGAGCACAACCGTCCGGCCATCAGGAACCCCGCCCCGAGCGGCCCGAACGCCAGCAGGCCGCTGCCGACGACGGCCGAGACGATCCCGACGAGCATGAGCGGGCGGCGGCCGTGCCGGTCGGACAGCGACCCGGCGACGAGCAGCGCCGGCGCGAGCCCGAGCACGTACACGCCGAGGAAGACGTTCACGAGCAGCGACGAGTAGTGCGCGCGCTCCTCGTACATGAGGAGCAGCGGCGAGAACTGGTTGCCGCCCCACGAGCACACGAACACCGCTCCCCACACCGCGACCCACGGCAGGACCCGGGCCGACGGCAGCGCGACCGACCCGGTTGTGGGGATGCTCCCGGTGCCGACGCCCGCGCTCACAGCGCGCCCCGGTGCGATGCGACGTGGGCGCCGAGGACCTCGGCGTACCGCGCGGCGTCACCCGCGTCGAGCGCGGCGGCGAGGGCACGGTGGTCGTCGAGGGACGCCTGCAGCTGGGACGGCTGGAGCCGCATGAGGTGGTGCCGCAGCCGCTGTTGCCGGTCGCGCAGGGTCCGGGCGAACATGACGGCGATCGCGTTCCGCGACGCCTCGATGACGGCACCGTGGAACTCCGCGTCGACCTCGATGAACCGGTCGACGTCGCCGGTCGTGACCGCCTGCTCCTGCTCCGCGAGCATGGCCTGGAGGCGCGGGGCGACGTCCGACACGCGGCCGTCGGTGACGACGCGGGTCGCCGCGGTCGACTCGATCGCCTCCCGCATCTCGAGCACGTCGGCCGCCTCGCTCGGGGACATCGGGCGGACGACGGCACCCTTCCGGGACTCGAGGGTGAGCAGGTCCTCGGCGGCGAGCCGCAGGAACGCCTCGTGCACGGGGGTCCTCGACACGCCGATCTCCTGGCAGAGTGCGTTCTCGCTGATCGCCGTCCCGCCCGGGAGGTCCCCGCGGATGATCGCGCGCTTCACGTGGTCGTACGCCCGCTCGGACGCCGCCGGGCCGGTGGTGGTCGTGCTCGGAGTGCTCACGGAGAACGATCCTACGCCTTGCATGCAACGGTGCATGCACTGCTGTCACACGCTGTTCACGCGTTGACCGGTACATCGGCGCCCGGAGCCGGATACGCTGGGCCACCACGTCAACGGAGACGTACAACAGGAGGTTCCGATGGAGCGGATCACCAGGGCCGACGATCGCGTGCACCGCCCGGCAGGGCCGTGGACGCCGACCGTGCACCGGCTGCTCGCCCACCTGCACGAACAGGGGTTCGTCGCGGCACCGGAACCGATCGAGCTCGGGCACACGCTCGAGACCGTCTCGTTCGTCCCCGGCGCGGCGGGGGAGTACCCGTGGACGGCCGACGTCGCGAGCGAGGCAGCCCTCGTCACGACCGCCCGGCTGCTGCGGCACTACCACGACGCCGCGGCGACGTTCCCGCGCGACGACGACCGCGACCTGTGGTCCCAGGCGGAGCGGTACCCGGCCGAGACGATCGTGCACGGCGACTTCGCCCCGTACAACTGCGTCTACGACGGCATCGCCGCGGTCGGGCTCATCGACTTCGACACGGCGCACCCCGGGCCGCGGGTGTGGGACGTCGCGAGCGCCGTCTACCGGTTCGCCCCGTTCACCACCGGCGAGGTCGAGGGGTCCACCGCGCCGTCGCTCGACGAACGACTCGACCGTGCCGCCGAGTTCTGCCGCGCCTACGACCTCGACGCCCGGTCGCGCCAGGTCCTCGCCGAGACGATCATCGCCTCGCTCGTCGCCCTCGTCACGACGATGGAGACCGAGGCGGCCGCGGGCAACCCGAAGTTCGTCAGCGACCTGCACCACGGCCACGCCGACCTGTACCGGGCCGACGTCGCGTACATCGAGCGGCACGCGGCCGACATCAGCGCCGCCGTCGCCTGACGGTGGTGCCGGGCATGCTGGTGCCGTGACGACGACCCCGGCCCGACTGCGCGCGATGCGACTCGCGGCGCAGGGGATCGCCGCGCCCGGACACGGTCCGACCGCGGTGGTGGAACGCATGCTCGCCGTGCAGGGCCAGGACCTCGCGCAGGTGAACTGGGCCGTCGGGGTCCGGGCTCCCGGGTCGACCCGCGACGACGTCCGTGCAGCGTTCGACCGTGCCGAGATCGTCCGCTCGTGGCCGATGCGCGGCACCCTGCACGCGATGCGGCCCGACGACCTGCGACTGCTCCTCTCGCTCACCGCCGAGCGGACCATCCGGTCCATCGCCCGGCGAGCGGCCGAACTCGGCATCGACGACGCGGTCCTCCGCGCCGCACGGGACACCACGGCCGACGCCCTCTCGGGCGGCCGGTCGCTCGTGCGCGACGACCTGTTCGACGCCTACCGCGCCGCCGGCCTCGACCCGGCCGGCGGCCGCGGCTACCACGTGCTGCTCCGCCTGGCGCTCGAGGGGATCGTCGCGTGGGGTCCGACCGCCCGCGTCGGCCAGGGGCTCGTGCTCCTCGGCGACTGGGCACCGGCCGCCACCGACCTGCCCGACCGTGACGAGGCGCTCCGCCGCGTGCTGGTCGGGCACCTGCGCGGCCGGGGCCCCGCGACCGAGGCCGACACCGCTGCGTGGACGAAGCTGCCGCTCGGCGACGTCCGGCGTGCCCGTGCCGTCGCCGGTGACGCCGTCGAGGACCTCGGCGACGGCCTCCTCGCCCTCGCCGACCGGCCCGACCCGGGTGGCGTGCCGACGGCGCACCTCCTCCCGGGGTTCGACGAGTACCTCCTCGGCTACGCCGACCGCACCGCCCAGCTCGATCCCGTGCACGCCGACCGCGTCGTCCCCGGCGGCAACGGCATCTTCCTGCCGATGGCCGTCGTCCGCGGCCGGGTCGTGGGGACCTGGAGCCGATCCGAGCGCTCCCGGGACGTCCGCGTCACCGTCACGCCGTTCGAACCGCTCGACGCGGCGGCCCTCCGCGCACTCGAGGCGGCCGCCGGCCGCTACGGCGCGTTCCTCGCGACCCCCGTCTCCTTGGCCGTCGCCGGACCGTCCTGATCCCGCACGCGGTCGACGACACCCCACCCGTCGATCGACCGGTGCCGTGTCGCGGACCGATGCCGCCTGCCGGGCGCGCGCCGCGCCTCCAGGCAGCACCCAGCCGCCACGCGGCGGACTCCGACGCTCCCTCGGGTAATGTCGCAGGGCCATGACCGACAGCCCGGCCGACGCCACCCCGTACGAAGTCCTCGGCGTCCCCGCGTCCGCCGACGACGACGAGCTCCGCCGCGCCTACCGTCGCGCAGCGCGCGAGTCCCATCCCGACCTCGGCGGCGACGCGCGCCGCTTCCGCCAGGTGCAGATCGCCTGGGAGCGGATCGGCACCCCCGCCGCACGGCGCGCCTACGACGCCGGGTCGCAGCGTGGTGGCCAGCAGGGCGCGTCCGGCCCGTCCGGTTCGTCGGCCTGGAGGAGCGACACCGGTCGCGACGCCTACGCACCCCCGGCGGCGCGTCGCGACACACGCCCGCGGGCCCGGTCCCACGGACACCCCGGCGGGCGGTCGCGCGAGGTCTTCCTGCAGGCCGAACGCGAGTGGGTCGGCCTCGGGGACCCCATCCAGGACCCCTACGACCCCACGCTCATCCGCTCCGCCCCGCGGCACATCCGGCGGCTCCTCGCCGAGGCCCTCGCCGAGGAGGCCACGGCGTCGATCGTCTCCGAGATGGGCATCGGCGTGACGGTGTGGCACGACCTCGACGCCGGTGCCGAGGGCAAGCTCGACCACGCCGTCCTCACCCCGAGCGGTCTGTGGGCCGTCGAGTCGATCGACTGGGGCGCTCCGGTGCGCATCGAGCACGGCGAGATCGCGGGGGAGACCCTCGCGGACGGCGAGCGTCCCGTGAAGGAGCTCGTCCGGGCCGCCCGCGCCGTGCAGAAGCAGACCCGGGTGCGCTTCACCGGGCGCCTGCTCGTCGTGCCGGACTCCGCCGTCGACGAGGACGTCCAGCTCGTCGGCTCGCCCCGCAAGCCCACCGCGCTGGTGGTCCGCCGCAGTGCGCTCGGCCAGGTGCTGAACGGCGTGTGGTCGCCGGAGGGCCACGTCGACGTGTTCGAGGTCCGCGACCGACTGCAGCAGACCGTCCGGTTCGTGTGATGCCCGAGCCGGTGGTGGTCCTCGTCGGTGGCTGGGAGCACCAGTGCTGCGGGCTCCCCGTCGAGATCGGTGACGTCGTCGAGTACGGCGTGGTGTCGGCCGACGGCGCGCGGCGCTTCGCGGAGATCCGGCACGACACCGTGCCGAACCAGCGGGACCGAGGGCGTGTCACCGAGCTGTTCGCCGTCGGACGGGACGGCCGCGTCGCGATCGATCGCGTGCCGAGTGGTCGAGCACTCCGCGGCTTCGACGATGACGACGACGGACACCTCGAGGCCCGGTGGACCGGACAGCCCGTCACGGTCGAGTGGGATGGGGACCCGGAGTTCGAGGTCGTCGTCGATCCCGACGGCGAGCGGAAGCGTCAGTAGCCGCGGAGCTTCTCGAGGTCGCGGCGCTCCCGCTTGCTCGGACGCCCGGCGCCGCGGTCGCGCATCGGGACGAAGCCGGCCTCCTCCTTGGGGAGTCTCGGCGGGGTCCTGTCCTCGAAGTGCTTCGCCGCCTCGGGCGCACTCGTCCGCTTGAGGATGATGCCGGTGACGACGACGATCCGGTCGAACCCGTTCTGGCGCACCCGCACCTCGTCTCCGGGGCCGATCGGTTGCGCGGGCTTCGCGCGCTCCCCGTTCACCCGGACGTGCCCGGCCTTGCACGCGGCGGTCGCGGCGGAGCGGGTCTTCGTGATCCGCACCGCCCAGATCCAGCTGTCCACGCGAGCCTTGGCCATCCCCACACTCTAGGGCGGACCGGCCGTACGCTGGCGGTGTGGGAGACGGTGCCGGGCAGGAGGCGATCGCCCGGGCGCTGGCGCTCGCGGTGCTCCGGGACGCGGCGATCGGCGACCGGCTGGTCGTCCGGGCGCTCGACGGCGCGGGGGCGCGGGACGCGCTCGGGACGCTCGTCGGCCGTACCGATTCGTCCGTGCGGGTCGACACCCGCCGAGGCCTCGTCGACGTCGCACTCGCCGACGTCGTCGCCGCGAAGCCGGTCCCGCCGCCGCCCGCGCCGCGGCCCCCGCGCCGCTGACCTCGCACCGTGCCGCCTCGCACCGTGCGGCCTTGGCAGGCGGGTGCGGCGTCGGCGGCAGCCCTGCACGGTGCGGCCTCGGCCAGCCGGTGCGGCGTCGACCGCTGGGTGCGGGCTTGTAGCGCCGCACCGGGCGGTCAACCTCGCACGGGCTGACGGAGCGCGCACGGTGCAGCAGGCCGCGCGGGGGCCCGCGCGGGGGCGACCGGACGATCCGCACGGTGCGGCCTTGGCCGAGCGGTGCGGCGCCGATCGCTGGGTGCGGGCTTGTAGCGCCGCACCGGGCGGTCAACCTCGCACGGGCCGATGGAACGCGCACGGTGCGGCGGGCCGCGCGCACCCCCGCCCGCGCACGCCCACCCGCCTGCACCCACCCCCACCCCACACCCCGCCCGCACCCCACCCCGCCCCGCCCCCGGAACCGGGCGACCCCGGCGAGCCGCCACCGCCCCCGCGCCGGCCCCGACGTAGCCTCGTGCCATGGCCGTCCCCGTCCCGCTCGGCACCGAGGACCGCACCGCCCGCCTGACCCTCCGCCGCCCCGATGCGTGGCGCCGCGAGGACTCGGCCCAGGCGGACCTGCGCGTCACCGGCGACGACGTCGTGCTCACCGTCCGCTCCCGTCCGAGCGACCGCACCGTCGCGGAGGAACACACCAGCCTGCTGGAACGCCTCCCGGGCTCGGTCGACGGACTCCGGCTCATCGGCTCGGACCCCTGGACGACCACGGGCGCTCCGGCACGGCTCGTCGAGTACGTCCGACCCGACGAGGACGGCGACGTCGCGGGAGCGCACCTGCTCTTCGTCACCGGGCGGCACCGCGTGGACCTCACGATCGAGCGGCCCCTCGCCCGCATGCTCGCCACCGACGACCTCGTGTTCGCCGTGCTCGACAGCGTCCGCGCCACCGAGCCGGCGCCGTCGCGGGTGCAGCGCGACCTCGAGCCGCTGCCGCACGCCGCGCCCGCGGCCGACCTCGAGGGCACCCACCTCGGCACCGAGGCACTCGCCACCCTGCGCTCCCTCGCAGGCCGTCGGTGGAACCCCACCCTCCTCCGCACGCCGGCCGGCCGCGAGCTCATCGAGTCCGGCCTGGTCGGCCGGCTCGGCACCCTCCCCGAACCGACGCAGGCGCTCCTCGCGCCGTGGGAGGGCGACGCCCAGCCGGTCACGCTGGAACAGCGGCTGCCCGACGGGCGCACCACGCGCCTCCAGGCCTGGTCGGAGACCGTCGTGGACGGGACGGACGAGACGGGCGCGGTGATCGCGCAGCTGCCGGTCGAGCGCGTGGTCGCGCTGGTGGCCGGGAGGCTCGGCATCGGTCCGGCATGGACCTTCCCGTTCCGCACGGGGTCGCTCCCGGCGGACCTGCTCGCGCGCCGGACCTCCGGGTCGGAGGCAGCAGCCGACCTGCCGACAGCGACCGCCGAGGCGGACCCTCGGCTGGCGCGCTTCTGGGCGGCAGCGTGGACGGTCTCGTCGCTGCGTCGACCGGGCAAGCCGAACCCGATCGTGGTCGTGCGCGCCGCGGGGCAGGGCTTCGCACGGGTCGGACGCACGGAAGCCGGGGAGACCGTCTTCACGACGGACTCCCCGGCGAACGTCTACCGGTCGGTGGTGCGGGCGCTGCGCGGCTGAGCCGCTCCCGCTCCCGCTCCCGCTCCCGCTACGCGGCGGGGCCGGCGGTCAGGGTGACCGTCACGGTCTTCGCGGCGCCGGTGCTGTCGGTGTAGCCGACCGTCACCTTGTCGCCGACCGAGTGCGACTGGATCGCCGAGGTCAGGGCGTCCGAGCTCGCCACGGCCGTGCCGTCGATGCTCGTGATGGTGTCGCCGGCGGCGAGACCGGCCGACGCGGCACCCGAGCCCTCGACCGTGCCCGCGACGGCGACGCCGCCGGTCGAGGCGGTCCCGCTGACCTCGACCCCGAGGAACGCCGGCAGCCCGATGGTGATGGTCGACGAGGACTCGCCCGCGAGGATCTTGTCCGCGATCGACTTCGCCGTGGTGATCGGGATCGCGTACCCGGTGACGTCCGCGGTGCCCGACGAGGCCGCGGTCGCCATGCCGACGACCTCGCCCTCGCTGTCGAGGACCGGACCGCCGGAGTCGCCCGAGACGATGTCCGCGGCGACCTCGATGAGGCCCTGCAGCGACTCCGTGCCGGTGCCCGACTCGCTCTGCACCTGGATGTCCTGGTCGGTCGCGGTCACGGTGCCCTCGGCGGCGACGAGGTTGCCCGTGCCCTCGGCGTTGCCGACGTCGGTCACGGTGTCGCCGGTGCTCGGCTCGCCGTCGTCGTCGAGCGTCACGGTGGACAGCCCCGACGCGCCCTCGAGCTTGAGGACCGCGACGTCGTGCGTCGCGTCGGTGCCGACGACGTCCGCCTTGTACTCCTTGCCGGTCGTCTCGTCGGTGACCGTGATGCTCGTCGCACCCTGGATCACGTGGTTGTTCGTGAGGATCGTCCCGTTCGACGTGAGGATCATGCCCGTGCCGGCCGCCTGCGACGACTCGTCGTAGTTGAGGACGGTGTTGATGGTCACGACGCCCTTCTTCTGGGCGCTCGTCGCCGCGGTCGCGGCGGACTGCGTGCTCGTGCCGCTGCTGCCGTCGCTCGAACCGGTGCCGTCTCCGGGCACCGTGAAGCCGTTGGTGCCGCTGCCGTCGGTCCCGGAGCCCGTGCCGGACCCGGTGCCCGGCAGCGTCGTGGTGCCCTGCGACTGGCTCGAGGTGGTCGTCGTGTGCTGCGAGGACAGCCCGAGCGCGGTCCCGCCGGCGGCACCGACGATCGCGAGCGCGGCGATCCCGGACCCGATCATCAGTCCGAGGCGACGGGGGCGCTTCGTGCCGTGGTTCGTGGGGGCGAACCCGTGGTTCGCCGACGCCACACCGTGGTCGGCCGTCGCGGCGCCGTGCACCCAGCCGTGCTGGAAGCCGGGGAGTGCCGGGCTGCCGATGCGGAACGGACCGCGGCCGTCGGGGGTGTACCCGTAGGGGCCGGAGCCGTCGGGGCCGTAGAGGTACGGGCCGCTGCCGTCGAACGCGTACGCCGAGCGGAGGGTCGACGGGTCGGCGTGCGGTGCCTCCCACGTCGCCCCGGCCTGCGGCTGCGCAGCGTCGGTGCGGGCGGTGCCGTTCTCGTCGGCGGCGGGGTTCGGGGTCTCGTTCATCGGTGCTCTCCGGTCGTCCCTCGACGGCCCGGTCGGGCGTCGATGGGTACGAGTACAGGCCCGGTTCCCATGACGAACCTATGAACGGACCCTGCGGCTGCTCACGGCTTGCTCGGGGGTCGCCGTACGGGCTGATCGGGGGTCGCCGTGCGGGATCGTCCGTTAGGGTTGCCTTACTTCCCATGCGTTCGCCGTCGCCCACCCCTCCCGCGCCCAGCTCCGTGCCCCGCCTCGTCGGTGCCACCGTGCTGGCCGTGGTCGTCCTCGTCGTGGCGGTGGCGCTCTCGGTGGCCTTCGGGTCGCGTCCGATCCCGCTCGGCACGGTGCTCGACACCGTGATGCACCCGGGGCGGAACGACGAGATCGGCCTGATCGTCCTCGGCAACCGGGTGCCCCGCACGGTCGTCGGGCTCCTCGCCGGGTCCGCGCTCGGGGTCGCCGGCGCGGTCATGCAGGGCGTGACGCGGAACCCGCTCGCCGACCCCAGCGTCCTCGGGATCAACTCGGGGGCCGCCCTCGCGGTGGTCGCCGGGATCGCGCTGTTCGGGATCAGCGGCACCGCTGCCTACCTGCCGTTCGCGTTCGTCGGCGCCGCCCTCGCCGCGCTCCTCGTCTACGGCATCGCCGCCGTCGCGCGCCGCGGCCTGTCGCCGGTCGGGCTCGCGCTCGCGGGGGCCGTCGTCGCCGCCGCGCTGTCGTCGATCACCACCGCGGTGCTCGTGACGAGCCAGAGCCTGCTCGACCAGCTCCGCTTCTGGCAGGTCGGTGCCCTCGCCGGCAAGGACCTCGGCACCGCCGGCGTCATCACGGTGCCGGTCCTCGTCGGGCTCGTCATCGCGTTCGGCCTCGGCCGGTCGCTCAACACGCTGGCGCTCGGCGACGAACTGGCCGCCTCGCTCGGGCAGCGGGTCGTGCTCGTCCGTGCCGTCGGGGGTGTCGTCACGGTGCTGCTCGCCGGGTCGGCGGTCGCCGCGGCCGGACCGATCGCCTTCATCGGGCTCGCCGTCCCGCACGCGGTGCGTCGGCTGAGCGGCCCCGACCACCGCTGGACGATCCTCCTGTCCGCCGTCGTCGCGCCGGCCCTCCTGCTGGTCGCCGACGTCATCGGGCGCGTCGTCGCCTACCCGGGGGAGCTGCAGGTCGGCATCGTGACCGCACTCATCGGTGCACCGGTGTTCATCTGGCTCGTCCGGTCGCGGGCGGTGAAGGGGCTGTGACCGCGGTGCGCCCGACCGCTCGTCGCCGCGAGGCCCTCGTGCTCGTGGCCGTGCTCGTCCTGCTCCTCGTCCTCGTGCTCGTCGGGCTCGGCGTCGGCGAGATCCCGCTGTCGCCCGTGCAGGTCGCGAGCGCGCTCGTCGGGCACGGCGACACGATCTCGGACTTCGTGATCGGACAGCTCCGCGGCCCCCGGGTCGCCGGCGCGATGCTCGTGGGGGCGTCGCTCGGCGTGGCCGGTGGCATCGTGCAGAGCGTCGTCCGCAACCCGATCGCGAGCCCCGACGTGATCGGCATCACCTCGGGGGCGAGCGCCTCGGGTCTGACGGCCATCGTGCTGTTCGGCGCGAGCGGCGGGACCCTCTTCTCGGTGGTGCTCGTCGGCGCAGTCGTGGTGTCGCTCGTGATCGCCGGACTCTCCTGGCGGCGGGGGATCACCGGCAACCGGGTGGTCCTCGTCGGGATCGGCGTCGCGGCGATCTGCCTGAGCATCACCGGGTGGATGCTCACGAGCGGCACGGTCACGCAGGCCGGCACCGCGCTCCTCTGGCTCTCCGGCAGCCTGAACGCCGTCGACCGGAACCTCGTCGGCGTGCTCGCCGTCGCGTTCGTCGTGCTCATGGTGCTCGCGCTGCTGCAGTCCTCGCGACTCACCGTGCTGACCCTCGGCGACGAGGTGGCTTCCTCGCTCGGGCTCCGGCCGAACCGCGCGAAGGTGCTCCTGCTGCTGACCGCCGTGTGCCTGACCGCCGCCGCCGTGGCGACCGCCGGACCGGTGTCGTTCGTCGCGCTCATGGCCGCCCCGATCGCCCGACGGCTCGTGGGTGGTGGGCGCGTGGCGCTCGGCGCGACCGCGGCCGTCGGTGCCGTGGTCACCCTGGCGAGCGACCTCGTCGCCCAGTTCGCCATCCCCGGGAACGCCCTGCCCGTCGGGGTCGTGACCGGGGTGATCGGGGCGCCGTACCTGCTCTGGTTGCTCGCGCGCGGTCGCTGAGCGGTGGGTGTTCCCGGTACGTTCGCTGTACGCGTTCCCTCGAGTTGTCCCAAGCCCCGTTCGGGGCTGGGGTTCGGTGGGTCGTTTCCGATACGCTTGTGCGCCAAGAGGAGGAGGTCCACGATGCCAGATCCAGTGGTCCCGCAGCCGGACGGTCAGAAGACCCCTGAGCAGCGGCTGGTCGACACCACACTGACCTTCAGCATGGACATGGGGGCGGCGCTCACTGCCGAGTCCGGTGTGTCCGCCGAAGAACGTGACGCGATCAACGCGCTGCCCTCCGGGTCGGCGCTGCTCGTGGTCCGTCGCGGGCCGAACGTCGGTGCGCGGTTCCTCCTCGACTCGGACGTCACGACGGCGGGGCGACACCCCGACGCCGACATCTTCCTCGACGACGTGACGGTGTCGCGCAAGCACGCCCAGTTCCTCCGTCACGGCACGAGCTTCAGCGTCAAGGACAACGGGTCCCTCAACGGCACCTACTTCGACGGCGTCCGCATCGACGAAGCACTGCTCACCGACGGGTCCGAAGTGCAGGTCGGCAAGTTCCGCCTGACCTTCTATGCCTCCCGGGTCGACCTGGCGCGCCTGGCGAACGCGTAGTGGCCGCACGGTCCGCCGCGGCCCGGGCGGGGTCCGCGGTCCCGGACCTGCTCACGATCGGGCAGGTCCTCGCTCGCCTCAAACCGGAGTTCCCGGACCTGTCCAGCTCGAAGCTCCGGTTCCTCGAAGAGCGCGAGCTGGTCACGCCGATCCGGACGGCGAGCGGGTACCGGAAGTTCTCGGCGGCCGACGTCGAACGCCTCCGGGTCATCCTCGGCCTCCAGCGCGACCACTACCTCCCGCTCAAGGTCATCAAGGACTACCTGGCCGACCTCGACGCCGGGCGCGAACCGGTCCTGCCCGGCGGCGGGGACGCCCCGAAGCCGTCGATCCTCGGCCGCGAACGGCGGTACACCCGTGATGAGACGGTCCGGGCCGCCGGGGCGTCGCCGATGCTCCTCGCCGACGCCGTGTCCGCCTCGCTGCTGCCCGCTGCCGACACCTACGCCGACGACGCGGTCTCGGTGCTCAAGGCGCTCGTCGAGCTCCAGCGCACCGGGATCGAACCACGACACCTGCGCACGATGCGCAGCGTCGCCGAGCGCGAGGTCGGGCTCATCGAGTCCGCGCTCATGCCCGTGTCGCGGCGCGGCGACGCGACCTCACGGGCGAAGGCGACCGAGCTCGCGCGGGAGATCGCCGGCCACCTCGAGGTGATCCGGTCGAACCTGATCCGCACGGCGATCGGGCGTCTCGACGCATGACGCGCGTCGTGGCTCGTCCGTCCTCGACCGCTGGTGCGCGTCGGTGGGTGGGGCGTATCCTCGACACGCCGGACGCGCCGAGTCGGATGTCCCGCGCCGGAGCGGTTCGAGTCGCTACCGTGGACCTCGGAACAACTCTCAACCCGTCATTGAACGTTCAGTTGGGAGCTCGATCGTCGTGGAAGGCAGCCTGATGAGTGGGAACGACACCCCCGGGACCGAGTCGGAGATGACCCGGTACGACCTCGGGCTGCTCTTCACCGACGGCCTGCCCGAGCACGACGAGCAGAACGGCTACCGCGGCACGGTCGCAGCCCGCGCCGCGGGCATCTCCTACCGCCAGCTCGACTACTGGGCGCGCACCGAGCTCGTCGAGCCCACGATCCGCGGGGCCGCCGGCTCCGGGTCGCAGCGGCTGTACGGCTTCCGTGACATCCTCGTGCTCAAGCTCGTGAAGCGACTGCTCGACACGGGCATCTCCCTCCAGCAGATCCGCACCGCCGTGAACCAGCTCCGCGAGTCCGGCGTCTCGGACCTCGCCCAGACGACGCTCATGTCGGACGGGGCGTCGGTGTACCTCTGCACCTCCGACGACGAGGTCATCGACTTGGTCTCGCGCGGCCAGGGCGTGTTCGGCATCGCGGTGGGCAAGGTCCTGCGCGAAGTCGAGTCGTCCCTGGTCGAACTCGACGCCACGCCGGCGGCCGACCCCGACGACGAGCTCGCCGCCCGCCGGGCTTCGCGCGCCTCCTAGTCCCGCGCGCCCGGGGCGCCGGGGCCACGGGGACCACCAGGACCCGCGCAGCCGACCGCGGCGACGCCGAGCGGGCGAAATACGTCACACTCGGCGACGCGCAACGGCAGTTCGTACCCGGGCGGCGAACCGCCAGCGGCGTGTCGCGCCCGCTCGACGGATGGGCCCGCCGCGGTCCGCAGGGCCTAGCGGAGCTGCGCGTCTGGGCGGAGGTGAGCCGCGCCTCCTGGGCGTCGACGCATGCGCTGGGCCCACCGGAGCTGCGCGTTCGTCGGGGCGGAGGTAAGCCCGGACGGGCCGCGCGCGTCCTGTGTCGCGGACTCCGCGTCGAGCGGTCGGGACACGCCGCGTGTCGGACGTCGAGCGGGCAGGATCGACCGCTCCGGCGTCCCGAGCGTGACGGAGAAGGCCCGCTCGGTGGAGGCACAACGGGCGAGTCGTGCCGAGCCGGCCAGGCACGCCGAACGGTCGGGACACGCCGCGTGTCGGACGTCGAGCGGGCAGGATCGGCCGCTCCGTCCGCCCGAGCGTGACGAAAAAGGCCCGCTCGGCGAAGCCGCGCGCGCCGCGCGCGGAACGCACCGCGCGGCCGCACGCCCCCGCGCGCGCAGGCGGAGCGCCCTAGGCTGCGCCGCCCTCGGCGTACGGGCCGATCTTGCCCGTGCGCATGATGCGCTCGAGCAGCTGGTCGAAGTTCCGCGCCATCTCCTGCGCCGACTCACCCGGCCACACGTGCAGGGGCTTCGCCGCACCCTGCGCCTGCTGCAGCGAGGTCCGCTCGGGCAGCTGCGGCGAGAGCACGAGCGGGCCGAACATGTCCCGGAGCTCCTTGATGCGGAACTGGTGCTCGAGCGACTGCACGCGGGCACGGTTCACGATGATGCCGAGGGGCTGCAGGCGGGGGGAGAGGCCGCGACGGATCTCCTCGATCGCACGGAGGGCACGGTCGGCGGCGGCGACGGAGAACAGGCCGGGCTCGGTGACGACGGTCACACGGTCGGACGCGGCCCACGCGGTGCGGGTCAGGGCGTTGAGCGACGGCGCGCAGTCGATGAGGACGAGCTCGTAGTCCTGCTCGACGTTGGCGAGGGCCTCTTCGAGCTTCCAGATGTCGCGGATGGACGGGTGCGGCCCGTCGAAGTTGATCGCGGAGGGCGACCCGACCATGACGTCGATCTTGCCCTGGGAGCCCTTCGTCCAGCCCGAGGGGGCGATCGCCTGGCGGACGATCTTCTCCTTCGGGTTCTCGAGGACGTCGGCCACGTTGAGGTGCCCGGCGATGTTGATGTCGAGGCCGGTCGAGACGTCCGACTGCGGGTCGAGATCCACCACCAGCGTGCGCAGTCCCTTGGCGAACGCGGCCGAAGTCAGGCCGAGCGTCACCGTCGTCTTGCCGACACCACCCTTGAGGGAGCTCACGCTGAGTACATGCACGGTCAGCAACGTTACCGCCAGTAGGGTTGTCTCACCTCAACCCGGGCTGAAAGGGACCTCGTGTTCGACAAGATCCTGGTCGCGAACCGTGGCGAGATCGCCATCCGTGCGTTCCGCGCGGCGTACGAACTCGGTGCGCGCACCGTCGCCGTCTACCCGTACGAGGACCGCAACTCCCTGCACCGGTTGAAGGCGGACGAGGCGTACCTGATCGGGGAGCGCGGGCACCCGGTCCGCGCCTACCTGGACGTCTCCGAGATCGTGCGTGTCGCGCGCGAGTCCGGAGCCGACGCGATCTACCCCGGGTACGGCTTCCTGTCCGAGAACCCGGAGCTCGCCGCCGCCGCGGCCGCTGCCGGCATCACGTTCATCGGCCCGGGCGAGCACGTGCTCGAGATGGCGGGCAACAAGGTCACCGCGAAGGATCACGCGGTCGCGGCCGGCGTGCCCGTGCTCGCGAGCACCCCGGCGAGCCGCGACATCGAGGAGCTCCTCGCCGGTGCCGACGCGATCGGCTTCCCGGTGTTCGCCAAGGCCGTCGCCGGTGGCGGCGGCCGCGGGATGCGCCGGGTCGAGACGAAGCCCGAGCTCCGCGCGGCGCTGGAGGAGGCGATGCGCGAGGCCGACAGTGCGTTCGGCGACCCGACGATGTTCCTCGAGCAGGCCGTCATCCGCCCGCGCCACATCGAGGTGCAGATCCTCGCCGACGCGACCGGCACCGACGCCGGCACGATCCACCTGTTCGAGCGGGACTGCTCGGTGCAGCGCCGGAACCAGAAGGTCGTCGAGATCGCCCCGGCGCCGAACCTCGACCCGTCGATCGCCGCAGCACTGCACCGCGACGCCGTCGCCTTCGCCCGGTCGATCGGCTACGTGAACGCCGGCACGGTGGAGTTCCTGCTCGACACCGAGGGGGAGCGGGCCGGCCAGCACGTCTTCATCGAGATGAACCCGCGCATCCAGGTCGAGCACACCGTCACCGAAGAGGTGACGGACGTCGACCTCGTGCAGTCGCAGATGCGCATCGCCGCCGGGCAGACCCTCGCCGACCTCGGCCTGTCGCAGGACCGCGTCCGCGTCCACGGTGCGGCGCTCCAGACGCGCATCACGACCGAGGACCCGACCCAGGGCTTCCGACCGGACACCGGCCGGATCACGACGTACCGGAGCCCCGGTGGCGCGGGTGTCCGTCTCGACGGCGGAACGGTGGCGACGGGCGCGCAGATCAGCCCGCACTTCGACTCGATGCTCGCGAAGATGACCTGCCGCGGACGGGACTTCCCGGCGGCGGTCGCCCGGGCGAAGCGTGCCCTCGCGGAGTTCCGGATCCGCGGCGTCTCGACGAACATCCCGTTCCTCCAGGCCGTGCTCGAGGACCCGGACTTCGACCGCGGTGACATCTCGACGAAGTTCATCGAGGAGCGCCCGCAGCTGTTCGGCGGCCACGTCTCGAAGGACCGCGGCACGAAGGTGCTGAACTGGCTCGCCGACGTCACCGTCAACAAGCCGAACGGCGAGCGACGCCCGCAGACCGTCGAACCGAGCGAGAAGCTCCCGACGATCGACCTCGGCGCCCCGGTGCCCGAGGGGCAGCGCGACCGGCTCCGGCTGCTCGGCCCGGCGGAGTGGGCGAAGGCCCTCCGTGGCCAGACCGAGCTCGCCGTCACCGAGACGACCATGCGCGACGCCCACCAGTCGCTCCTGGCCACCCGCGTCCGCACGAAGGACCTCGTGGCGGTCGCGCCGTACGTGGCCCGGCTCACGCCGCAGCTGCTCAGCGTCGAGGCCTGGGGCGGTGCCACCTACGACGTCGCGCTCCGGTTCCTCGGCGAGGACCCGTGGGAGCGGCTCGCGTCGCTCCGCGAGGCGATGCCGAACATCCCGATCCAGATGCTGCTGCGCGGCCGGAACACGGTCGGCTACACCCCGTACCCGACCGAGGTGACGGACGCCTTCGTGGCCGAGGCCGCCGCGTCGGGCGTCGACGTGTTCCGCGTGTTCGACGCGCTGAACGACGTCAGCCAGCTGCGTCCGGCGCTCGAGGCCGTGCTCGCGACCGACACGGCCGTCGCCGAGGCGGCGCTCTGCTACACCGCCGACCTCCTCGACCCGTCCGAGGACCTCTACACGCTCGACTACTACCTCCGCCTCGCGGAGCAGATGGTCGAGGCCGGTGCGCACGTCATCGGCATCAAGGACATGGCCGGCCTGCTCCGCGCCGGCGCGGCCGAGCAGCTCGTCACCGCCCTGCGGGAGCGCTTCGACCAGCCGGTGCACGTGCACACGCACGACACGGCGGGCGGGCAGCTCGCGACGCTCCTCGCCGCGGCCCGTGCCGGTGCGGACGCCGTCGACGTCGCGGCCGCGCCGATGGCCGGCACGACGAGCCAGCCGAGCATGTCCGCGCTCGTCGCCGCCCTGGCGCACACCGAGCGCGACACGGGGCTGTCGCTCGACGCCGTCGGCGACCTCGAGCCCTACTGGGAGGCCGTGCGGCGCGCGTACGCCCCGTTCGAGTCCGGGCTGCCCGGGCCGACCGGCCGCGTGTACAAGCACGAGATCCCGGGCGGCCAGTTGTCCAACCTCCGCCAGCAGGCCATCGCCCTCGGCCTCGGCGACCGGTTCGAGCAGGTCGAGGACTGGTACGCCGAGGCGAACCGGATCCTCGGTCGCCCGACGAAGGTGACGCCGTCGTCGAAGGTCGTCGGCGACCTCGCACTGCAGCTCGCCGCGGTCGACGCCGACCCAGTCGACTTCGAGCAGCACCCCGAGAAGTACGACATCCCGGACTCCGTCGTCGGCTTCATGGCCGGCGAGCTCGGCGACCTGCCGGGCGGCTGGCCCGAGCCGTTCCGCTCGAAGGTGCTCGCGGGGCGCGAGGTGCGGCTCGAGGTCACGCCGGTGCCGGACGCCGAGCGGGCACACCTGGACACCCCCGGTCCCGAACGGCGACAGGCCCTCAACCGCCTGCTCTTCCCGCAGCCGACGCAGCAGTTCGCGCGCGTCCGCGAGCAGTACGGCGACCTCTCCGTCGTCCCGACCGTCGACTACCTGTACGGCCTGCGTCCCGGGCAGGAGCACGTCGTGCCGCTCGGCAAGGGCGTGGACCTGTTCGTCGGCCTCGAGGCGATCGGCGAGGCGGACGCCCGCGGCGTCCGCACGGTCATGGCGACGATGAACGGGCAGCTCCGCCCGGTGTACGTCCGTGACCGGTCGATCGAGGTCGAGACGAAGGCCGCCGAGCAGGCGGACAAGACCGACCCGAAGCACGTCGCGGCGCCGTTCTCCGGCGTCGTGACGCTCAAGGTCGCCGTCGGTGACGTCGTCGAGGCCGGTCAGGCCGTGGCGAGCATCGAGGCGATGAAGATGGAAGCGGCCATCACGGCACCCGTCGCGGGGACCGTCGGCCGTCTCGCGATCCCGGCGACCCAGCAGGTGGACGCCGGCGACCTCCTGGTGGTGCTGCAGTAAATTGACCGTCCGTCCCATCCGCCTGTTCGGCGACCCCGTCCTCCGTTCCCCGGCCGACCCGATCCGCCCCGAAGCCGTCGGGAGCCAGGGCATCCGTGACCTCGTGCAGGACCTGATCGACACCGTCAAGGAACCCGGTCGCGCCGGCGTGGCCGCTCCGCAGATCGGTGTCGGGGTGCGCGCCTTCTCGTACAACGTCGACGGCGAGGTCGGCTACGTCCTCAACCCCGAGATCGTCGAGGTCGGCGGGGAGCCGGAGCTGATGGACGAGGGGTGCCTGTCGGTGCCCGGGCTGTCCTACCCGACCCGGCGGTCCCCGTACGCCAAGGTCCGCGGCGTGGACGTCGACGGGGCCGAGGTCGTGCTCGAGGGCACCGGGCTCATGGCCGAGGCGCTGCAGCACGAGGTCGACCACCTCGACGGCACGGTCTACGTGATGACGCTCGACCCGGACGTCCGCCGCCGGGCGCTCCGTGACATCCGCGCGCAGGACTGGTTCCACTGACACCCCAACGCGGGATTGTCGTCCGGGCCTGACGAGGGGGTACCGTATCGCCGTCGGCTTCCCACCGACGTCGTACCCCACACCCCCCAGGACACCCCCATGACCGCTCAGGACGACGAGCTCAGCTCGCACCGCACCCGTACCAACCGCCGCGCCACCGAGGTCCAGGTCACGACCTCCTCGACGGCCGTCCTCGACGCCCCCGCAGCGGAGCAACCGCAGGACGCCTGATCCCGCGCGCGGTCGCGGACCGCGCCCCGCGCCCGGCGTGACGGACAGGAGGCGCGGTGCGGGTCTGTGGGACCCGCACCGCGCCTCCTGGCCTGCGCTGGTGCCCTAGCCCCGCCGACGGCGCCCCTCGACGACGGGCGTCACGGTGGTCTGCACCTTCGACCCCGAGTAGATGTGCTCGACGTCGGCGGCGAAGTCCCGCAGCACGACCTGGCGCTTGATCGTCAGCTTCGGCGTGAGGTGCCCGGACGCCTCGGTGAGCTCGGTGTCGAGGATCGTGAACGACCGCACCGACTCCGCCCGTGAGACCCGCTGGTTCGCGGCGTCGATGGCCTCCTGGACGGCCTGGTGCACCCGCTCGTCGTAGGCGGCTTCGTGGGCGGACAGGGCGGGGGAGATGCCCCGGGCCTCGCACCAGCCGCCGAGCATGTCGCGGTCGAGCGTGACGAGGGCGGCGACGAACGGCTTGCCCTCGCCGACGACGACGACCTGGCCGATGAGCGGGTGCTCGCGGATCCCGTCCTCGAGCGGCGCCGGCGCGACGTTCTTGCCGCTCGCCGTGACGATGAGCTCCTTGGCGCGGCCCGTCACCGTCAGGACGCCGTTCTCGTCGAGCCGACCGAGGTCGCCGGTCCGGAACCACCCGTCGACGAGCGCCTTCGCCGTGGCCTCGTCGTTGTGCCAGTAGCGGTCGAACACGTCGACGCCGCGGATGAGGATCTCGCCGTCGTCCGCGATGCGGATCTCGACCCCGGGGAGCGCGCGGCCGACGCTGCCGATCCGGAGCTCACCGGCCCGGTTGACGGTGGCGGGTGCGGTCGTCTCGGTGAGGCCGTACCCCTCGAGGATGAGCACCCCGATCGACCGGAAGAAGTGCGACAGGCGCGGTGAGAGCGGCGCCGAGCCGCTCACGGCGTAGCGGACCCGTCCACCGATGGCATCGCGGAGCTTCGCGTACACGAGCCGGTCGAACAGCTTGAAGCGGAGCGCCAGGCCGAGCGGGACCCTGCCCGCCGCGAGGGTCTCGGAGTGCGCGACCGCGGTCTTCGCGGCGGCCCGGAAGATGCGTCCCTTGCCACCGAGGTCGGCCTTCTGCTCGGCCGAGTTGTAGATCTTCTCGAACACCCGCGGCACGGCGAGCAGGAAGGACGGCTTGAACGTCGAGACCGCGTGCATGAGGTCCTTCGTGTCCGGCTCGTGGCCGACGAGGACCCCGGCGGAGACCGACATCACCGCGATGAACCGCGCGAAGACGTGGGCCATCGGGATGAACAGCAGCGTCGAGGCGCCGTCGGCGACGACCTCGGGCATCGCCTCGGACGCGCCCTCGACCGTCGCGGTGAAGTTGTCGTGCCGGAGCACGCAGCCCTTCGGCCGGCCCGTCGTCCCCGAGGTGTAGATGATCGTGGCGTCGTCGTGGCCGTGCACGTCGACCGTGCGCGCGTCGAGCTCGGCGTCGGTGACGTCCTCGCCGAGGCGGACCAGGTCGTCCAGGCCGCCGCCGTCGATCGTCCAGTGCTGGCCGAGGTGCGGCAGGTCCGGCGCGATCGACGCCACCCGGCGTGCGTGCTCCTCCTGCTCGACGATGATCGCGACGGCCTCGGAGTCCGAGAGGATCCAGCGCACCTGGTCGGGCGAGCTCGTCTCGTAGACCGGGATCGAGACGAGCCCGGCGGTCCACACGGCGAAGTCGACCAGGGTCCACTCGACGCGCGTGCGCGACAGGATCGCGACGTGCGCCCCGGGTTCGAGGCCGGCGGCGACGAGGCCCTTGGCGATGCCGCGCACCCGCTCGAGGGTCTCGGCCGCCGTGATGGGCGTCCACCGGTCGCCGTGCCGCACGGCGAGGATCGGACGGTCCGGCGTCGTCCGGGCCCGCTCGGAGAGCAGTCGCGCGGCCGAGCCGTGGTCGGGGGCGGTGAGCGGGGTTGGGTGCCGCTGATCGTTCACGGTGACTCCCTTGTCGGCCGGTTCGATTCGAGTGGGCCTCATCGTCGAGGCCGCACCGTCAGCATAGGACGCGTTCCCCCGCGTTCCGTGAGCGTGCGGGGAACCGGTAGGCTCGTTGCTCGTGCACGCCATCGGAATCGACATCGGGGGCACCAAGATCGCGGGAGCGGTCGTCACGGAACTGGGCGAGATCCTCGCCGAGGACCGGGTGGCCACCAACGCTGCGGACCCGGACGCCATGCTCGACGACGTGGTCGCGATGGTCTCGCGACTGCGCGCCGCGAACGAGGTCGGCGCCGTCGGCGTCGCCGCACCGGGCTTCATCGACGCCTCGCAGTCGATCGTCTACTACACGCCGAACATCCGGTGGCGGAACGAGCCGCTGCGCCAGAAGCTCCAGCAGCGGATCGGCGACCTGCACATCACCGTCGACAACGACGCGAACGCCGCGGGCTGGGCCGAGTTCCGCTTCGGCGCCGGTCGGCTCGTCTCCGACATGACCATGCTGACGATCGGCACCGGTGTCGGCGGCGCGATCGTGACCGAGGACCGCCTCTTCCGCGGGGGCTTCGGCACCGGCGGCGAGATCGGCCACCTCCGCATCGTGCCGAACGGCCTGCCCTGCGGCTGCGGTGCCCGCGGCTGCATCGAGCAGTACGGGTCCGGTCGTGCCCTGCAGCGCATGGCGAACGACGTCGCGGACGCCGGCGGCATCGGGTCCGCCCTGGCCGACGCCCGCGCGGCGAACGGCGGCGAGCTCGATGGGCACATCGTCGGCGACCTCATCCTGGCCGACGACCCCGGTGCCCTCGCGGCGCTGCGGCGGCTCGGTCGGCACCTGGGCGAGGCCTGCGCCTCGCTGTCCGCCGTGCTCGACCCGCAGCTCTTCGTGTTCGGCGGCGGCGTCGCCAGCGCGGGGGACCGGCTGCTCGACCCGATCAAGCAGGCGTACCTCAACAACCTGCCGGCCCGTGGGTACCACCCGGAGCCGGACTTCGTGATCGCCGAACTCGTCAACGACGCCGGTGTCGTCGGCGCGGCCGACCTCGCTCGGATCCACGCCCGCACGGCGTAGGGTCGCACCACCCCACCGTCTCGGAGTCGACGATGACCTACTGGCTGCTGAAGAACTTCCTGCTCGGGCCGCTCATCCTCACGCTCTTCCGGCCGTGGGTCGTCGGCCGTGAGCACGTCCCCACGACGGGGCCGGTGATCTTCGCGTCCAACCACGTCTCCTTCATCGACTCGGTGATCCTGCCGGCCGTGCTCGACCGTCGGCTGTCGTTCCTCGCGAAGAGCGACTACTTCACGGGGCGCGGGCTGAAGGGCTGGGCGACGAAGACGTTCTTCAACGCCATCGGGCAGCTGCCGATCGACCGATCCGGCGGCAAGGCGTCCGAGGCGTCGCTCCGCACCGGCCTGCAGGTCCTCGCACGCGGTGAGCAGCTCGGCATCTACCCCGAGGGCACCCGCAGCCCGGACGGCAAGCTGTACCGGGGCCGCACCGGCATCGCCCGGATGATCCTCGAGGGCCGCGTCACCGTCGTCCCCGTCGCGATGATCGGCACGCGCGAGGTGCAGCAGATCGGGCAGCGGTTCCCGAAGTTCAAGCGGGTCGGCGTCGTGTTCGGCAAGCCGCTCGACTTCTCGCGATTCGAGGGCTTCGAGACCGACCGCTTCATCCTCCGCAGCGTCACCGACGAGGTCATGCACGAGCTCGCCGGACTGAGCCGTCAGGAGTACGTCGACGTGTACGCGACGAGCGTCAAGGAGCGCGCGAGCACGGCACGTGAGCAGGTCCTCCGTGCCAAGGTCACACGGAATGGCCGGGGCACGTCGGCACGTTAGGATTCGATGGTTCCGGCAACCGCCCGGACGGCCATCCCTTCGAGAGGTACCACCCTTGTTCGAGTCGACCGACTTCGTCGCCCTGCAGGATCCGGACGTGATCGAGGGCCTCGACTACTGGCGGACGCTCCCGATCAAGCAGCAGCCCACCTGGCCGGACCAGGCCGCGGCCGAGGCGGCATCGGCCGAGATCGCCACGCTGCCCCCGCTCGTCTTCGCGGGCGAGGTCGACAAGCTCCGTGAGCGGCTCGCGTCGGCCGCCCAGGGCAAGGCGTTCCTGCTGCAGGGCGGCGACTGCGCAGAGACCTTCGCCGGGGCCACCGCCGACTCGATCCGCGACCGCGTCAAGACGATCCTGCAGATGGCCGTCGTGCTGACCTACGGCGCGTCGATGCCGGTCATCAAGATGGGGCGCATGGCGGGGCAGTTCGCCAAGCCGCGCTCGAGCGACTTCGAGACCCGCGGCGACGTCACGCTGCCCGCCTACCGCGGCGACATCGTGAACGGCTACGACTTCACCCCGGAGAGCCGCCAGGCCGACCCGCGGCGCCTCGTGCAGGGCTACCACACGGCCGCGTCGACGCTGAACCTCGTCCGTGCCTTCACGCAGGGTGGCTTCGCCGACCTGCGGCAGGTCCACTCGTGGAACAAGGGCTTCGCGTCGAACCCGGCGAACGCCCGGTACGAGCACCTCGCCAAGGAGATCGACCGCGCGATCCGCTTCATGGGCGCCTGCGGTGCGGACTTCGACGAGCTGAAGCACGTCGAGTTCTACGCCTCGCACGAGGGCCTGCTCATGGACTACGAGCGCCCGATGACCCGCATCGACTCGCGGTCGGGGCTCGCCTACGACACGTCGGGGCACTTCATCTGGATCGGTGAGCGCACCCGTGACCTCGACGGCGCCCACGTGGACTTCCTGTCCCGCGTGCGGAACCCGATCGGCGTGAAGCTCGGCCCGACGACGAGCGTCGACGACATGAAGGCACTCGTCGACAAGCTCGACCCGAACCGCGAGCCCGGCCGTCTGACGTTCATCACGCGCATGGGCGCCGGCAAGATCCGCGACGAGCTGCCGAAGCTGCTCGAGGCGATCAAGGGCATGGACGCCAACCCGCTGTGGGTGACCGACCCGATGCACGGCAACGGCCTGACGACGCCGACCGGGTACAAGACGCGCCGCTTCGACGACGTCGTGGACGAGGTCCTCGGCTTCTTCGAGGCCCACCGCGAGGTCGGCACGTACCCGGGCGGCATGCACGTCGAGCTCACCGGTGACGACGTCACGGAGTGCCTCGGCGGCTCGGAGCAGATCGACGAGGCGACCCTCGCGACCCGCTACGAGTCCCTGTGCGACCCGCGCCTCAACCACATGCAGTCGCTCGAGCTGGCCTTCCTCGTCGCCGAGGAGCTCAGCGCCCACCCGCACGTGCGCGCGTAGCGCGGCGCGCTCACGCGACCTGCTGACGGACGGGAGGCGCGGTGCCAGCTGGCACCGCGCCTCCCGTCCGTCACGTGCGTGCGGCCGCCGCCCCGCCCCGCGCCGCTCGCCCCGAGACTCGGCTCCGCGGACACCTTCGTGGCTCCGGAAGCGCGAAACTGTCCGCCTGGCCGAGTCTCGGCACCGCGGAGTGCGGCGTGCGGGGCGTGCGCCTACTGCTCGTAGGCGAGCGTGATCGTGTCGCCGCGGTACACCGTCGCGCCGGCGCCCGGGTCGGTGGACTGGACGGGGAGCGAGGCCTTCCAGTCGTAGAAGCCGCACAGGATGTTCGTGCAGTCCGGCACCGAGACCTTCAGCCCGAGCGCGTCGAGCGTCGCCGTGGCGTCGTTGATCGTCTTGCCGTGCACGTCCGGCAGTGTGATCGGCGTCGGACCCTTCGACACGACGACGTCGATCGCGGAGCCCTCGACCACGGGGTCGTCCGCGGCCTTCGCCGAGATGATCTGCCCCGTCGGGACGGTGTCGCTGTACTGCGCGTCCTGCAAGCCGAGGGTGAGGCCGACCGCGTCGAGCGTCGCCGAGGCGTCGTCGACCGACTTGCCGACGACGTCCGGCACCGCGCCGAGCGAGACGGTGAGCGTCACCGGGCCGCGTTCGCCGTAGGCCTTGACGGTCGAGAGGTCGACGGATGCCCCGTCGGTGCCGAGTCCGGTCGCCGCGATGACGGTGTCCTTCGGTGCGTCGGCGGAGAACTGGTACTGGTCGTCCTGCAGCTCGAAGTCGTCGTCGAGCGCGGCGGTGACGGTGGAGAGCGGCTGCCCGACGATCGCCGGCAGGGCGATCATCTTCGGGCCGTTCGACACCACGATCTGGACCGAGGTGCCCTTGCGGACCTCGCGCCGGGCCTCGGGCTTGGTCGTGGAGACCTGCCCCTTCGCGACGACCGCGTCGAACCGGGTCGCGGTCGACGACGCCGTCTGCAGACCCTGCGCCTCGAGGAGCTGGCGAGCCTGCGAGACCGACTTGCCCGCGACCTCGGGGATGCGGACGTTGCCCCACGGACCGGGACCGAACGCCCAGCCGATCGACCCGCCGAGCGCCATCAGCACGAGGACGACGACGAGGACGATCCAGCCGCGCTTCCGGCGCCTGGTCGACTTGTCGGCGAGGCGCTGTGCGGCGGGGGAGAGCGCACCGGGCTGCGAGCCGGTGCGCCGGGGGCCCGGTGCGTTCCGACCGCCACGGCCGCCGGGCTGCTGGGCCGATGAGCGCTGCGCCGGCTCGAGGATGGTGGTGGCGTCGCCGGAGTCCGCCGAGGTGGGCGTCGCGGACCCGGCCGGGATGATCGCGGTCGCGTTCTCGGGACGCAGCACGGCGGTCCGGTACTGCCCGGTGGCGCGCTGCTGGTCGCCCGCCATGTGGTCGAGCATCTCGCGGGCGTCACGCGGACGGTCGTCCGGGTTGCGGGCGGTGGACCAGGCGACGAGGTCGTCGAGCTCCGGCGGGATCCCGGCCACGGCGGCGCTCGGTGCGGGGACCTGGTCGTTCGCGTGCTGGTAGGCGATCTGCATCGGCTGCTCGCCCTTGTAGGGCTGCTCGCCGGTGAGCATCTCGTAGAGCATGATGCCGAGCGCGTAGATGTCGCTGCGGGAGTCGGCGGCGCCGCGCGTGACGAGCTCGGGGGAGAGGTACGCGATCGTGCCGAGCAGGGCCGCACCTGTCGCGGTGTTCGCCGTGGTGGCGCGGGCGAGGCCGAAGTCCCCGAGCTTGATGCGGCCGTCGTCGGCGAGCAGGACGTTCTCGGGCTTGAGGTCGCGGTGCACGATGCCGGCACGGTGCGCCGAGGCGAGGCCGGCGAGGACGGCCCGGAGGATGTCGGTCGCCTGCTCCGGCGTGAGCGCGTGGTGTTCCTGCAGGAGGTCGCGGAGCGTGATGCCCGGGATGTACTCCATGACGATGTACGCCGTGTCGTCCTCGGCGCCCTGGTCGTACACGCCGACGAGGTTCGGGTGGGAGAGCCGGGCGGCGGAGCGGGCCTCCTGGATGAAGCGCTCCCGGAAGGCCTGGTCGTCCGCCAGGTGGCCGTGCATGATCTTGATCGCGACGCGTCGCTCGAGCCGCACGTCGGTCGCCAGGTACACGGTCGCCATGCCCCCGCGCGCGATGCGGGAGCGTACGCGGTACCGGTGATCGATCATGCGACCGATCATCGGGTCCGTGGCGGCGTTGGTGGTCATCGGCGGCATTCTACGAATCGGGACTGCACGGACCCGCACTGACGCACCGGTCGTGACCGAATCTCGATCTTGCGGATGACTCGGTTCTGTCGGGCGGCCAGGCCTGCGAGCACGCCCGGGGACCGGGCGGCCAGGCGTGCGGGCACGCCCGGGGGCCGCGCGGCCGGGGTCAGAGCGATGCCAGCAGGCTCTGCGCGGTCTTCTCCCACTGCGCGTACGCCTTCGGGTACGCCGACACCTGGACGGCCTGCGCCGCCGTGGTGACGTTCATCGACGACCACCCGGCGATGTCGAGCAGCCCGCGGGTGTGCCCGGGGTTGCCGGTGAAGAAGCGCTTCGTCGCGGTCACCGGGTCCTGCAGCGCCGCAGCGGAGCCCCAGCCCTGGCTCGGCCGCTGCTGGAACAGCCCGACCGAGTCGCGGTCGCCGTGGGACAGGTTGCGGAGGCTCGACTCCTGCATCGCCGCGGCGAGGGCGATGACGATCCCGTGGTCGGACACCCCGAGCGATCGGCCGACGGACACGATCGTCGCCGCGTTGCCCCGCTGCTCCGCCGAGAGCGACGGGCCGGAGGACGGCAGCACGAGGGTCTTGCCGGCGTAGATGGTGCTCGTGTAGGTGAGCCCGTTCGCCGAGAGGAGCGCCGAGACCGACACCCCGTGCGCGGCGGCGATCGAGGCGATGGTGTCGCCCGTGCCGATCTTCACGCTGCCGGCCCGGGCCGACGAGGCGTTCCCGGAGCCGGAGGTCGGGGCGGCCGCGACCGACGCCACGGGCGCCGCCGTGACACCAGCCGTCGGGACCCGGAGCGTCTGCCCGGGGTAGATCACGGAGCGCTGCGAGAGCTTGTTCGCGCTGAGGAGCGCCGTGGTCGACACGCCGACGCGCGCGGCGATGCCGGACACCGTGTCGCCCTGCTTGACGTGGTAGCTGCCCGTGGCCGACGTCCGCGCCGAGGCCGTCGTGACCGCTGGCGTCGACGCGAGGTGCAGCGTCTGGCCGGGGTGGATGATCGTGTTCCAGCCGAGGCCGTTGCGCACGAGCACCTCCTGCGCGGACAGGCCGTACCGGGCGGCGATGCCCGACACGGTGTCGCCCTGGCGCACGGTGTACGTGGTGGGGACCCGGGTGGAGACGGCGGCGACCGTCGTGACGGTGGTCTCGGCCGGACGGGCCACGGCGGTCTGGAAGACCGGTCGGTCGGTCACGGTGCGGTCCTCGTCGACGTGCCGCTTGTTGCGGTTGTCGTCGTCGTGGCGTGGTTCGGCGTGGGCGACCGGGCCGGTGAGTCCGGCGGTCACCGCGATCGTCCCCGCGAGGACGATGGGCATGGTCGCGAACCGGGCGGATCGTGCGCGCCGGGCGTCTTCGTCTGCAGCGTTGTCCACGGTGTCTCCTGTTCGAGCGGTGAGCCGTTGCGCGTGCGTGCGCACTCACAGGTGTTCCCACGCTGGCATGGCGCGTTTCCCAAGTCAACCAGAGAGTCGGATGTTGCGTGTGTGACGAATGTGACGAACGAGTCGGTGTGACGCCGCGCCCCACTCTGGCAACATGGGGCCTGTGAGTGCTGCACCCATCGACGACACGACCCTTTCCGAGCGATGGCTGACCGTCCCCGACCTGGTGGACCTGCTCGGGGTGAGCCCCGGGCGCATCCACCGTCTCTTCGAGCAGAAGACGCTGCTGCCCGCCCGCGTCGACGGCGTCCTGCGGGTGCCGAGCGAGTTCCTCGACGAGGGCGAGCCGCTGCCCGAGCTGCGCGGGACGCTCATCGTGCTCTCGGACAACGGCTTCACCGACGACGAGGCCGTCCGCTGGATGCTCTCGGACGACGACGCGATCGGCACCTCGCCGATCGCCGCGCTGCGCGCCGGCCGCAAGGCCGAGGTGCGTCGCATCGCCCAGTCCCTGCTCTAGCGGTCCCCGCCCGACGGACAGGAGGCACGGTGCCAGCTGGCACCGCGCCTCCTGTTCGTCAGGCTGGAACGTCTACGCGACGCGGCGGCTGACCGTGTCGGCCAGCGCGACGAGCTGCTCGCGCGCCGACGGCGTGAGCGGAGCCGCCTCGATGGCGGCCTTCGCGCGCTGCACGTGCCGGTCGATCGACCGCTCGACGGCCGCGACCGCACCGGACTCGGTGAGCGTGGCGCGGAGCATCTGCACCTGCGCCTCGTCGAGGTCCGGGTCGCCGAGGAGCTCGTCGAGCAGCTGGCGCGGACCACCGGGGAGCGCCTTGCGGGCCGAGGCGATGAGGACGGTGCGCTTGCCCTCGCGCAGGTCGTCGCCGGCGGGCTTGCCCGTGACCTCGGGGTCGCCGAAGACGCCGAGCATGTCGTCGCGGAGCTGGTAGGCGACGCCGAGCGGGAGTCCGAACGCCCGGAGCCCCTCGAGCTGCGCGTCCGACGCCCCCGCGACGAGGGCGCCGATGACGAGCGGTGCCTCGATCGAGTACTTCGCCGACTTGAAGACGATGACGCGCTGCGCCCGCACGAGGTGCTCGTCCTCGTCGATGGTCGGCCAGGCGGTCTCCTCGTGCACGTCGAGGTACTGGCCCGCCGTGACGTCGAGGCGCATGGTGTGGAACTCCTGGCGGACGATCCGACCACGAGCGGGGTCGAGCAGGGCGAGCCCCTCGTCGAAGACGGCGTCGCTCAGGGAGAGCAGGAGGTCGCCGAGCAGCAGCGCGGAGTTCGTGCCGTACAGCGCGCGGTCACCGACCCAGCCGGACTCCTCGTGCAGGGACTCGAACCGGCGGTGCGCCGCCGGACGCCCGCGACGGGTGTCCGAGCGGTCCATGATGTCGTCGTGCACGAGAGCCGCCGCGTGGAAGATCTCGAGTGCCGCCGCGACCGTGACGATCGCCTCGGCCGTGGTCTGCCGCGACCCCTCGCCGAGCGGGTCGAACGAGCCCGATCGTCCCGCCACGGACTGCCATCCCCAGTAGCAGAACAGGGCCCGGAACCGCTTGCCCCCGGACAGCAGATCGCGCGCGTACCGGTCGAACGGAGCGAGGTCCGGACTGATCGCTGCGAGCCGTTCCCGTTGGTCGTCCAGCGCTCGATCGATCCGCGCCGACACGAGGTCCACTAATCGCGTACTCTCAGCCACACTCCCTACCCTAGTGGAGCGGTCGAGTCGTAGACTCGGTCCACCTCAACCACGCGTCGATCCCAGGAACAGAGGGAACACAGATGCCACTCTCGGAGCAAGAGCAGCGACTCCTCGAAGAGATGGAGCGGAGCCTCTACCAGAATGACTCCGACTTCGTCGCGCGCGTCACGCGTCGCCAGGGTCGTCCGACCTACACGTCGATCACGCTCGGGGTGCTCGGCGCCCTCGCGGGTGTCGCGATCGTCATCGTCGGGTTGGTCATGCGCCAGCCGCTCATCGGGATCCTCGGCTTCGTCGTGATGCTGGCCGGAGTCCTCTTCGCTCTGCGTCCCGGCATGCGAGCGCCCAAGGCGAAGACGCCTCGGGCCGGCAAGCCGTCGTCGGGCGGGTCCGCTCGGCCGAGCCAGGGTGGCGGCGGGTCCTTCATG
Source organism: Curtobacterium sp. AB451 (assembly GCF_050585845.1). NCBI lineage: Bacteria > Bacillati > Actinomycetota > Actinomycetes > Micrococcales > Microbacteriaceae > Curtobacterium > Curtobacterium sp. AB451. Next base: position 138,332 of record NZ_JBOBQG010000005.1, on the reverse strand, counting down.
GACCGCATGAACGAGCGCTGGGACAAGCGGAACGACAACCAGGGCTAGCCGCCCTCCACACTCCTCCACGGGGTCGGTCCTTCGGGGCCGACCCCGTTGTCGTGCGCGGGGGCGCCCCGCGCCCCGCGCCCCGCGAGTCCGGGCCCCCGCGCCCCGCGAGCGGGCGAGTCCGCGACCCGCGAGCGGGCGAAATACGTCCCGCTCGGCGGCCCTGAGCGGCCGAATCCGCCCGCTCGGCGGGCAACGCGCGGCGTGTCCTGCCCCCTCGGCGGGTGATCGTGCGCGGCTGTCGGACGGGAGGTGCGGGTCGGCCTCGCACCGCGCCTCCCGTCCCCGATGGGTGCAGCTGTACCCCGCGCTCCCGCGAGTGGGCGATGTCCGTCCCGCTCGGCGAGCTTGGGCGGCCGATTCCGCCCGCTCGCTGGGGAGCGCGCGGTGCGTCCCGCCCGCTCGGCGGGGAGCGCGCGGCGCGTCCCGCCCGCTCGGCGGGGAGCGCGCGGCGTGTCCTGCCCGCTCGGCGGGTGATCGTGCGCGGCTGTCGGACGGGAGGTGCGGGTCGGCCCCGCACCGCGCCTCCCGGCCCCGACGGGTGCTGCTGTACCCCGCTCTCCCGCGAGCGGGCGATGTCCGTCCCGCTCGGCGAGCCCGGGCGGCCGATTCCGCCCGCTCGGCGAAGAGCGCGCGGCGTGTTCCGCCCGCTCGGGAACCGGGCAGCCCGCGCGTGAGGTCGAGCGCGAGCGGACCGGTCGTCGGGCGGGCTGGTCTCGCGAAGTGTCGGCGGGGCGGGCATGCGCGCGCCGGCGCGCGGGCCCTGGTCGCGAGAAGTGTCGCCGGGGCCAGTCGGCGGCGGCGCGTCGTGCGACCCGGGCGATCGGCGGACGGCGCGTCGTGCGACCCGGGCGATCGGCGGACGGCGCGTCGTGCGACCAGCGCGGCGACGGAGTCGACCCGCCGCCCGGGTCCCGCCGTCCTGGCTGCGGCGACCGCCCGCCGGGACGGCCCTGCCGGGGGCGCCTCGGCACGCCGCCGTCGTGCCCACGGAGCTGCGAAAGTCCTCCACTTCCCTCCACATGCTCCATTCCGCTCCACAGCCCCACCGTTCCGCGGCAGTACAGGCCGGAATTGCCCGATCGACGACGAGATCCGCCCCCAGAACGGGGCTGACGGGCGACTTCGGGAATGAAATCCGCCCCGTGGGGAGGGGAGTGGAGTAAAGTGGGGCACACAACGGTCCGGTGGAGCGGAGGGGAGGCCCGACGTGCTGCTCGGTACCCATGCCCCGAAGCTCGACGAGAAGGGTCGCGTGATCCTCCCCGCCAAGTTCCGGGACGAACTGTCCGGGGGCCTCGTGATGACCCGCGGGCAGGAGCGCTGCGTCGTCGTCTTCAGCGCGGACACGTTCGAGCAGCTGCACGAGCGAATCCGCACCGCACCGATGACCTCGAAGCGCACCCGGGACTACATGCGCCTGTTCCTCTCCGGAGCGAGCGCGGAACAGCCCGACAAGCAGAACCGCGTCACCATCCCGCAGAACCTCCGCGAGTACGCGGGGCTCGAGCGGGACCTGACGGTCATCGGCTCCGGTGACCGCGCCGAGATCTGGTCGACCCCCGCGTGGGAGGCCTACTACGCCGAAGTCGAAGAGGGCTTCGCCGACAACGACGAGGAGGTGATCCCGGGGATCTTCTGATCCGTGGATCGGGACTCCCAGCCGTGCATCCCTGACACCCCTTCCCCGGTGTCAGGTCGCATGGATGGGGATCCGGACCCGCGGCCCGGAGGACGAGGGGCTGCACATGGCCGAGGACGAGACCAACACACCGCGCTTCCCGCACACCCCGGTGATGCTCGAGCGCATCGTCGACCTCTTCACGCCCACGCTCGAGGGGCCGGGCAAGGTCGTGGTCGACGCGACGCTCGGCATGGGCGGCCACTCCGAGGGGCTCCTCGAGCGGTTCCCGGAGCTGACGCTCATCGGCCTCGACCGCGACACCGACGCGCTCGGCATCGCGGGGGACCGACTCGCCCGGTTCGGTGACCGCGTCCGCCTGGTGCACACCGTCTACGACGGCATCGTCGAGGCGATCGAGGGCGAGGGCTTCGAGCAGGTCGACGGTGTGCTGTTCGACCTCGGTGTCAGCTCGCTGCAGCTCGACCGTGCCGAGCGTGGCTTCGCGTACAGCCAGGACGCACCGCTCGACATGCGGATGGACCGGACCGAGGGGCAGACCGCGGCCGACGTCCTCGCCACCTACGACGAGGGCGAGCTGCGCCGGATCTTCCAGCGCTACGGCGAGGAGAAGCTCGCCGGACGCTACGCCCGCGCCATCGTCGAGCGACGCGCCAGCGCCCCGTTCGAGATGTCCGGCGACCTGGTCCAGGTCCTGCACGACGCGACCCCGGTGGCGATCCAGCGACAGGGACACCCGGCGAAGCGGGTGTTCCAGGCGCTCCGCATCGAGGTCAACGCCGAGCTGAGCGTCCTCGAGCGGGCGATCCCGGCGGCCCTCGACTCCATCGCGGTCGGCGGCCGGATCGTCGTCGAGTCGTACCAGTCGCTCGAGGACCGCATCGTCAAGCGGGCACTCACCGCACGGACGAAGTCGAGCGCACCCGCCGGCCTGCCGGTCGAACTGCCCGAGCACCGGCCGACGTACGAACTGGTCGTCAAGGGCGCCGAGCTGGCCGACGAGGCCGAACGCGCCGCCAACCCACGAGCAACCCCCGTGCGCCTGCGCGCGGCCGAGCGGATCCGGAAGTGACATGAGCACGAACCTCGCACTCGTCGACCCCGCCGTCGTCCCGTCCCGCGCCCCGCGTCCGACGCGACAGAACCGCCCGGAGCTCGTCGAGGTCACCCCGACCAAGGCCCAGCGCCGGGCACGCCCCCGCATCGCCTACGCCGTGGTGGCGGTGGTCGCCCTCGGCATCCTGCTCCTCGCCCAGCTCGGCATCAGCATGGTGCTGAGCCAGGGCGCGTACACGCTCAACTCCCTGAGCGCCGAGCAGACGAACCTGTCCCGCACCCAGCAGTCACTGTCCGAGGAGCTGCGGGTGCTCGACTCGCCGCAGAACCTCGCCCGCAACGCCCAGGCGCTCGGGATGATCGCGAACTCGACGCCGGTGTACCTCGACCCGAAGACCGGTCGTGTCTACGGCACGCCGACCCCGGCGGTCGCCGACCCGGCCACCGCGGCGACGTCGAACCAGGTGCCGAACTCGCTGCTCGCCGACGTGCCGCTGGCCGCGAAGCCGGGTGACACCTCGACGAGCAAGGAGAGCGGGGCCAGCTCGACGAACACGGACAGCGGAGCCGGCTCGACGAGCAAGGACGCTGGCACCACCACGGACAGCACCGCCGCCGACGCTGGGAAGACCACAGGCGCCAGCGCGTCGGCCGGGGCTTCGTCCACCGCCGACGTAGAGTCCGACCCGAACCAGCTCCAGGCCCCCTCCACCCGGTGACCTGCGGGTCGGGACAGCCTGCCGCACCACCCGGGAAGGACCGCACCGCGTGACGAAGACGATCCGCAACCGTCGACTGCGCTACAGCGTCGTGATGATCGCCGTGATCGCCCTCGTGGCGGTCTTCGTGGTCCGCCTCGTCGACATCCAGGTGGTCCAGGCCGCCTCGCTCAACGAGCTGTCGAAGGAGAAGCGGAGCATCCCGGTCACGATCTACGGGACCCGCGGGTCGATCGTCGACCGCAACGGGACCGAGCTCGCCGACAGCGTCACCCGCTACAACATCACGACGGCCCCGCGCCTGGTGAAGAAGTTCGAGGGCAAGCTCGGCGGGACCCGCGTGAAGGACGTCACGGTCGACCAAGCGCTCACCGCGCTGGCGAAGGCCTCGGGCGGCGACGTGGCGACCATGCAGAAGAGCATCGCGGCGAACCCGCGGTCCGACTTCGCTTACCTCGTCAAGGGCCTCGACGTGAAGCACTACGAGGCGGTGACCGCGCTCGGCATCCCGTGGATCTACAAGGAGCAGCAGGCGTCGCGGGTGTACCCGACGGCGGCCACGACGGGCAACATCACCGGTTTCATGGGCACCGACGGTGCACAGGCCGGGCTCGAGTACGCCTACGACAAGTGCCTGGCGGGGTCGAACGGCTCCGAGACCTACGAGCGTGGTTCCGACGGCGTCCAGCTCCCCGGGAGCACCGTGACGACCAAGGAGGCCAAGGACGGCGGCACAGTCGAGACCACGATCGACAGCGACCTGCAGTACATGGCCAACCAGACCATCGCGTCCGCCGCGAAGTCGCTGCAGGCCGAGTCCGCCACGGCGACGGTCACCAGCGTCAAGACGGGGGAGATCCTCGCGGTCGCGGACTACCCGACCGTCGACCCGAACGACGTCGACGCCACCACGGACAAGGGCGCGTTCGGATCGCGGGCGCTCACGGCGACGTACGAACCGGGCTCCACGATCAAGGCCGCGATCGCGGCGGCACTCATCGACCAGGGCAAGTCGAGCCCGACCGACCGAGCGGTCGTGCCGTACTCGCGCTCGTTCCCCTGGGGCGGGTCGATCCACGACTCCGAGTTCCACCAGACCGAGAACCTGACGCTCACGGGCATCCTGCAGAACTCGTCGAACGTCGGCATCACCGAGCTCGGTGAGCGCCTGACCGCCCAGCAGCGGTACGACTACATGAAGAAGTTCGGCCTGTTCGAGCCCGAGTCGGCGATCGACTACCCGGGGCAGCCGTCGATGGACTACGGCTCGAGCCCGGAGTGGGACCAGCAGACGAACATCAACTCGATGTTCGGGCAGGGCATCTCGACGACCGCGATCCAGGTCGCGAGCATCTTCCAGACCCTCGCGAACGACGGTGTCCGGATCCCGCTGCACTTCGTGAAGGGCTGCGAGACCGCCGACGGCACCATGATCGACGCGCCCGACGTGCAGCCGACGCGTGTCGTGTCCGCGAACGCCGCGACGCAGGTCACGGACATGCTGCAGAGCGTGGTCACGGGTGGCACCCTCGTCGGCATGAAGCCGATCTCCGGCTACAACATCGCCGCGAAGACGGGCACCGCCGAGGTGGCCGAGGGGTCCAAGGGCTACGGCGGACAGCGCATCACGTCGGTGGCCGGAATGGCACCCGCCGAGGACCCCCAGTATGTTGTCACGGTGACGTTCACGAAGCCGCAGACCAACAAGTGGTCCAGCGGAGCGGCTCCGGCGTTCCGAACTCTCATGTCCCAGGTGCTCGAGAAGTACCGAGTAGCCCCCTCCACGACGCCGGCGAAGACCTACCCGACCACGTGGTGAGGAAGAAGGAGCACTTGTCCGCACGGATCCCCCCGGTCCTCCGACCCGAACACCCGACCCCGAGGGCCGTGGCCGAACTCGCGAACGCGTTCGGTCTGCGTGTCGTCGGCTCGGTCGACGCCGTCGAGACGACCGGTGTCACCCTGAGCGCCGCCGAGGTGCAGCCGGGTGACCTCTTCGTCGGCGTGCACGGTGCGAACCGCCACGGCGCGGAGTTCTCCGCAGAGGCCGCCGAGCGCGGTGCGGTGGCCGTCCTGACCGACGACGCCGGCGTGGAGCACGCCCAGGCGGCCGGTCTCCCCGTGCTCGTCGTGGACGACCCCCGTGCGGCCCTCGGCGACGTCTCGGCGTGGGTCTACCGCACCCACCCGGACGAGGCCACCGACCTGCCGCAGCTGTTCGCCGTCACCGGCACGAACGGCAAGACGAGCACGTCCTACATCCTCGAGGGGATCCTCAAGCAGCTCGGTCTCGTCACCGGCCTGAGCTCGACCGCCGAGCGCCACATCGGCACCCTCAGCGTCACGAGCCGGCTCACCACGCCCGAGGCGAGCGAGATGCACGCGCTGCTCGCCCGGATGCGCGAGAGCGAGGTGCGCGCGGTCGCCGTCGAGGTGAGCGCCCAGGCCCTCAGCCGCCACCGCGTCGACGGCATCGTCTTCGACGTCGCGGCCTTCACGAACCTGTCGCACGACCACCTCGACGACTACGCCGACATGGAGGAGTACTACCAGGCGAAGCTCCCGCTGTTCCAGCCCGAGCACGCCCGCCGCGGCGTCGTCTCGCTGGACACTGACTGGGGCCACCGCGTGGTGCAGGACTCCCGCATCCCGGTCACGACCATCACGGTCCACCCCGACGTCGAGGCCGAGTGGCACGTCGACATCGTCGAGGCGCACGCCGCCTACACCGAGTTCCGCCTGACCGGACCCGAGGGGCGTGAGCTCACCACCCGTGTGCCGCTCATCGGGTGGCACATGGCCGCGAACGCAGCGCTCGCGATCGTGATGCTCGTCGAGGGCGGGTTCGAGCTCGGTGCCATCGCGCACGCGCTCGAGACGAACCACCGCCGCTACCCGGACGAGGACGAGCGCGAGCAGCGCGACGAGCCGACGAGCGCCATCGAGTGCTACCTGCCCGGCCGCACCGAGCGCGTTTCGGGCGATCGCGGTCCGAGCGTCTACGTCGACTTCGGGCACAGCCCCGACGCCTTCGAGAACACCCTCGCCGCGGTGCGCCAGTTCACCTCCGGCAAGGTCCTCATGCTCTTCGGCGCCGACGGCGACCGCGACACCACCAAGCGTCCCGACATGGCCCGCGTGGCCGCCGCCGGGTCGGACATCCTCGTGATCACCGACCACCACCCGCGCTTCGAGGACGCCGCGTCGATCCGGAAGACCCTCGTCGACGCCGCGCGCGAGGCGTTCCCGGACCACGAGATCCACGAGGTCAGCCCGCCCGAGGCGGCGATCCGCACCGCCGTGGGCCTCGTCGGCGACGGGGACTCGATCCTCTGGGCCGGCCCCGGCCACCAGGACTACCGCGACATCCAGGGCGTCCGCACCCCGTACTCGGCACGCGACGAGGCCCGCCAGGCCCTCCGCGAGGCCGGGTGGGAGCCGAACTCCGGTCCGGCCGAGGACGCACGATGATCGCCCTGACCCTCGCCGAGATCGCGACCGCGGTCGACGGCGAGCTGATCCCCGGTGCCCAGGCGACCGACGTCGCCGACCAGGGTGACCTGGTCGTCGAGGGCTCGGTCGAGACCGACTCCCGGCTCGTCGGACCCGGCAGCGTGTTCTTCGCGCTCCCGGGCGAGGTCACGGACGGCCGCCGCTTCGTCCCCGCCGCGACCGAGGCCGGCGCCGCGCTGATCGTCACGCCGGAGCGCGTCGACACCACCGCGCCGCAGATCGTGGTCACCGACGGCTACGCGGCCCTCGCGGCGCTGGCGCACGAGGTCGTCACACGCGTCCGGATGGCAACCGCCGACCGGGTCGACGCCGACGGTCGCCCGGCACCCCTGCGGGTCGTCGGCATCACCGGCTCGAACGGCAAGACGAGCACCAAGAACATGCTGCGCACGATCCTCGAGCAGCACGGTGCGACGATCGCGCCCCAGGGATCGTTCAACAACCACGTCGGCGCACCGATCTCGATGCTCCGCATCACCGCGGACACCCGGTACCTGGTCGTCGAGATGGGCGCGAGCGGCATCGGCCACATCGCCAAGCTCGTCTCGATCGCCGAGCCGGACGTCGGTGTCGTCCTCAAGGTGGGCCTCGCGCACGCCGGCGAGTTCGGCGGAATCGAGGCGACCCAGCGCGCCAAGTCCGAGATGGTCGCCGACCTGCCGGCCAGCGCGACCGCGCTCCTCAACGTCGACGACGACCGCGTCGCGTCGATGCGCGACCTGACGGCGGCGACCGTCGTGGGCTTCGGCACGTCCGCGGATGCCGACTACCGCATCACCGGCATCGAGACGGACCGCAACGGCACCCGCTTCACGCTCACCGCGCCTCCCGTCCGCCAGGAAGGCGACCCGTCTGCGGACGGACAGCCAGGAGGGACGGACCACGTCGACGTGCAGCTCGCGATCCTGGGTGAGCACCACGCGATGAACGCGTCCGCCGCGCTCACGGTCGCCCACCTGTGGGGCGTGCCCCTCGCCGACGGCGCGGCCGCGCTCGCGTCGATGACGCGCGCCGAGCGCTGGCGCATGGAGCTCCTCCCCGGCGGCCCCGACGGGGTCACCGTGATCAACGACGCGTACAACGCGTCGCCCGACTCGACCGCCGCCGCGCTGCGGACGCTCGCCCAGATCGTCCGCCCGGGGGAGCGGACCGTCGCCGTGCTCGGCGAGATGGCCGAGCTCGGCGAGTTCTCGACGGAGGAGCACGACCGCATCGGCCGGCTCGTCGTCCGTCTGGGCATCGGTCAGCTCGTGGTCGTCGGCCGCGGCGCGATGCCCATCCACCAGGCCGCCACACTCGAGGGATCGTGGGACGGCGAGTCCGTGTTCATCGAGGACGTCGACGACGCCGTCCACGCACTGCAGGAGATGCTCCGCCCCGGCGACGTCGTCCTCATCAAGTCCTCGAAGTCCGCCGAACTGCGATTCCTCGGCGACCGCCTCGGAGGTGTCACCGAATGATCGCCCTCCTGATCGCCGGCGCCGTGTCGCTGGTGTTCACACTGCTGCTCACGCCGCTGTTCATCAAGCTGTTCCACCGCCTCGGCTGGGGACAGTTCATCCGCGACGACGGTCCGCAGTCGCACCACACCAAGCGCGGGACCGCGACCATGGGCGGCATCGTCCTGATCATCGGCGCGGTGCTCGGCTACTTCGTCGGGCACCTGGTCGGCCGCGACTCGATCACGCTGTCCGGGCTGCTCGTGCTGTTCCTCATGGTCGGCCTCGGGTTCGTCGGGTTCATCGACGACTTCCTCAAGGTCCGCCGCCAGCGCAGCCTCGGCCTCGGCGGGTGGGCGAAGGTCCTCGGTCAGGTCATCGTCGGCGTGATCTTCGCGACCGTCGCGCTCGTCGTCCCGTCCGGCAACGGCAAGCCGCCGGCGTCGACCATGGTCTCGGCCATCCGGGACATCCCGTGGCTGGACTTCATGGCGCTCGGCACCGTGATCGGCACCGTGCTGTTCCTCGCCTGGATCGTGCTGCTCACGGTCTCGACGTCGAACGGTGTGAACGTCGCGGACGGCCTCGACGGCCTCGCCACCGGGTCGAGCATCCTCGCGATCGGCTCGTACGTGATCATCGGCTTCTGGCAGTCGAACCAGATCTGCGGCGGTGCCCGGCTCGACTCGAACACCGAGCACGCCTGCTACACCGTGACCAACCCCCTCGACCTCGCGGTCGTGGCGGCGGCGGTCTGCGGCGGCCTGATCGGCTTCCTCTGGTACAACACGTCGCCGGCGCAGATCTTCCTCGGCGACACCGGGTCGCTCGGCCTCGGCGGCGCGCTGGCGGGTCTCGCGATCCTCAGCCGCACCGAGCTCCTGCTCGTCCTCATCGGCGGCCTCTTCTTCATCGTCACCGGCTCGGTCATCCTGCAGCGGGCGTACTTCAAGATCACCCACGGCAAGCGCATCTTCCGGATGAGTCCACTGCACCACCACTTCGAGTTGAAGGGGTGGGCCGAGGTGACCGTCGTCGTCCGGTTCTGGATCATCGCCGGACTCTGCGTCGCGGCCGGCGTCGGCCTGTTCTACCTGGAGTGGATCGCCCGTGTCGGCTGACCGCCTGGCATCGCTCGACAGCTGGTACGCCGAGGGCTGGAAGGGGCTCGACGTCGCGGTCCTCGGACTCGGCGCCACCGGGTTCTCGGTCGCGGACACCCTCGTCGAGCTCGGCAGCGCCGTGACCGTCTACTCGTCGGACGCCCCCGCGGACAGCGTCGAACTGCTCGACGTGATCGGCGCGCGCTTCGTGCAGGCGCCGCTGGACACCGTGCCCGCCGCGCTCGAGGCGCAGGCGCCGGACCTCGTCGTCGTGTCGCCGGGCCTGCCGCCGCACAACGCGACCGTGCAGTGGGCCGAGGCGAACAGCGTCGTCTGGGGTGACATCGAGCTCGCCTGGCGCGTCCGCGACAAGGTCGTGCGCGGTCCGATCGCCGCGCCGTGGGTGACCATCACCGGCACGAACGGCAAGACCACCACGACGCAGCTCACCACCGCGATGTTCGAGGCCGCCGGGCTGCGGGCCGTGTCCTGCGGCAACATCGGCGTGCCCGTCCTCGACGTCGTTCGGGACCCGGACGGCTTCGACGTCCTCGTGGTCGAGCTGTCCAGCCACCAGCTGCACTACATGCCGACCACCGGCGACGGCGCGGTGGTGCCCCTCGCGAGCACCTGCCTGAACATCGCCGACGACCACCTCGAGTGGCACGGCTCGGCCGAGGCCTACCGGGCCGCCAAGGCGAAGGTCTACGAGCGCACCGTGCTCGCCTGCGTCTACAACACCACCGACGACGCCACCCGGCACATGGTCGAGGAGGCCGACGTCGTCGAGGGGTGCCGTGCGGTCGGCTTCACCCCCGGCATCCCGGCTCCCGGTGACGTCGGCGTGGTCGAGGACGTCCTGTGCGACCGGGCCTTCACCGACGACCGACGCAACAGCGCGCTCGAGCTCGCGACCGTCGCCGACCTCGAGGCGGCCGGGCTCACCAGCCCGCACATGACCATGAACGTGCTCGCCGCGGCCGCACTCGCCCGTGCGGCGTCGGTCGAGCCGGCCGCGATCCGTGCCGCCGTGCAGGCGTTCCGGGCCGACCATCACCGGACCGAGCACGTCGCCACCGCCGACGGCATCACGTGGGTGGACGACTCGAAGGCCACGAACCCGCACGCGGCGACGGCCTCGCTGGCGTCGTTCGACACGGTCGTCTGGATCGTCGGGGGCCTGTTCAAGGGCGTCGACGTCGACGGACTCGTCGCGCGCTTCGGCCCCGACGTCCGTGCCGTCGTCGTGATCGGCACCGACCGGACCCCCGTGCTCGAGGCATTCGCGCGACACGCGCCCGGGGTGCCGGTGCTGCAGGTCGAGGCAGCGGACACTGATCAGGTCATGCCCGAGGCGGTCCGGCATGCCGCATCGGTCGCGAGACCGGGCGACACGGTCCTCCTCGCCCCGGCCGCGGCGTCGTTCGACCAGTTCGGCTCCTACGCGGACCGGGGGCGTCGATTCGCGGCGGCGGTCCACGAGCACCTGGGAGGAAACGCCGATGGCGACGACGGATCTTCCGAGCGGCAGTGAGACCGGGGGAGCCCCGAGCCGCCCGCACACATCCGCCCGCCGCCACAACGGTGCGGTCGTCGCCGTCAAGAACGTCTTCGTCGCCGAGTCGAGCACCTTCTACACGATCCTCGGCGTGACGCTCTTCCTCGTCGTGTTCGGGGTCGTCATGGTGCTCTCGTCGTCGAGCGTGGAGCAGTACGCCGCGACGCACGACTTCTTCGGGGCCGCGTCCCGTCAGGGCCTCTACGCGGTGCTCGGCGTGCCGCTCATGCTCATCGCCTCCCGTCTGCCCGCGCGGTTCTGGCGGAAGTGGGCGATGTGGATCGTCGGGGTCGGCCTCGTCGTGCAGGCGCTCGTCGTCCTGACGCCGCTCGGGTACTCGATCCAGGGCAACCGGAACTGGATCCGCGTCGGGTCGTTCACCGCGCAGCCGTCCGAGATCCTGAAGCTCGCGCTCGTGCTCGGCATCGGCGCGATCATGTACGTCAAGCGCGAGAAGCTCGACGACTGGAAAGAGGTCTTCATCCCGATCGGCATCGCGTCGCTCGGGTCGATCGGCCTCGTCCTCGTCGGCGGTGACCAGGGCACCGCGATGATCATGCTCATCCTGGTGTTCGGTGCGCTCTACGTCGGGGGAGCCCGGGCGAAGCACCTGCTCGTCGGCGTGGTCGGCCTCGCCGTGCTGCTGCCGTTCGTCACGATGGCGTCGAGCTCCCGGTCGCACCGCATCAGCGCCTGGCTCTCCGGCTGCACGGACACGAGCCAGTACCAGGACCTCTGCTGGCAGCCGACCCACGGCATGTGGGCGCTTGCCTCCGGCGGCGTCTTCGGCGTCGGGCTCGGCAACTCCAAGGCGAAGTGGTCCTGGCTGCCGGAGGCGGACAACGACTACATCTTCGCGATCATCGGCGAGGAGCTCGGACTCGTCGGCGCCGTCGTCGTGCTCGCCCTCTTCGTCGTCCTGGCCGTCGGCATGATCAAGATCATCCGCCAGTCGAACGACCCCTTCGTGAAGACCGTCACCGGTGGCGTCCTCGCGTGGATCATCGGCCAGGCGCTCGTCAACATCGCCGTGGTCCTCGGCCTCCTGCCGGTCCTCGGCGTCCCCCTCCCACTCATCTCGGCCGGCGGCTCCGCGCTCATCATGACGCTCGTCGCCATCGGCGTCGTCCTGTCGTTCGCGCGGGACCTCCCGGGCAAGAACGACCGCGCGAGCGCGTTCCCGGGCAAGAGCGACCGGGCGAGCACGTTCCCGGGTCCGAGTGGCCGCACGAGCGCGCTCTCGGGTCCGAGCGGCCGCACCACCACGAACGGAACCCTCCGGTGAGCACCTACCTCTTCGCCGGCGGCGGTACCGCCGGTCACGTCAACCCCCTGCTCGCGGTCGCCGACCGTCTGACCGAACGCGAGCCCGACGCCGAGGTCCTCGTCCTCGGGACGGCCGAGGGGCTCGAGTCCCGCCTGGTCCCGATGCGCGGGTACGAGCTGCTGACGATCCCGCGCCTGCCGTTCCCGCGCAAGCCGAACGCCGCCGCGCTCCGCTTCCCCGGCGGGTTCCTCGGCGCGGTCCGTCGTGTCGAGCAGATCATCCGCGACCGCGGGGTCGACGTCGTCCTCGGCGTCGGCGGCTACGCGGCCGCGCCGGCGTACATCGCGGCGCGTCGCACCGGGACGCCGATCGTCGTGCACGAGCAGAACGCGAAGCCGGGGCTCGCGAACCGTCTCGCCGCCTTCCTCACCGACCACGTCGGCCTGACCTTCTCGAACACCCGCCTGCGCCACGGCCGGGTCGTCGGCATGCCGCTCCGTCGCGAGATCGAGTCGCTCGACCGTCGCGCCGTCCGCGCCGAGGGCCTCGCCGAGTTCGGCCTCGATCCGGCCCGTCCGGTCCTGCTCGTGACCGGCGGGTCCTCGGGTGCGCGCAGCATCAACCGCACGGTGAACCGCTCCGCCGCGACCATCGTCGGCGCCGGCTGGCAGGTCCTGCACGTCGTCGGGGGCAAGTCCGACATCGGTCCGAGCGACCTCGACGGCTACCACGTGCTGCCCTACTGCGACCGCATGGACCTGGCGTACGCCGCGAGCGACTTCGTGGTCTCGCGCGCCGGCGCCGGCATGGTCTGCGAGCTCACCGCCGTCGGGCTGCCGAGCGTCCTCGTGCCGTACCCTGTCGGCAACGGCGAGCAGCGGCACAACGCGAAGGACGTCGTGGACGCCGGGGGAGCGGTCCTCGTCGCGGACGCGGAATTCGACGAGGACTGGGTGACGTTCCAGCTCCTGAACATCCTGCAGGACCGGGCCCGCATCGCGGACATGACCGTCCGGGCCGGCAGCGTCGGGCACCGCGACGGCGCCGACCGGATGACCGACCTCGTCCTCGACGCGGGCCGGACACCGGCCAGCCGGACGCGGCCGAGCGGCACCAGCACCACGGAGGAACGATGACCATCAAGCCGGACCTGACGCAGCCGATCCCCGAGGACCTCGGCACCGTCCACTTCGTCGGCATCGGTGGCTCCGGCATGAGCGGCATCGCCCGGATGTTCCTCGCCGCCGGCCACCGCGTGACGGGCAGCGACTCCCGCGAGACCGCCACGACCCAGACGATGCGCGAGCTCGGCGCGGACGTGCACATCGGCCACGACGCCCGGAACGTCGGCGACGCGGACACCATCGTCGTGACCAGTGCCCTCTGGCCGGACAACCCCGAGCTGCTCGAGGCCCAGCGCCGCGGCATCCCGGTCCTGCACCGCTCGCAGGCCCTCGCCGCGCTCATCGCCGGCCAGCGCCTCGTCGCGGTCGCCGGTGCCCACGGCAAGACGACGTCGACGGGCATGATCGTCACAGCGATGGTCGAGCTGGGTCTGGACCCGAGCTTCGTCAACGGCGGGGTCATCCAGTCCCTCGGCACGAGCTCCGCTCCCGGATCGAGCGACCTGTTCGTCGTCGAGGCCGACGAGTCCGACGGCTCGTTCCTGCTCTACGACGTCGCCGTCGCGCTCGTGACGAACGTCGACGCCGACCACCTCGACCACTACGGCAGCGAGGAGGCCTTCACCGAGGCGTTCGTCGAGTTCGCCGCGAAGGCGTCCGAACGGGTCGTCATCTCGAGCGACGACGCCGGCGCCCAGGCCGTCACCGCCGGCATCCGCGCGCGCACCGACGCCCCCGAGGTCGTCACCTTCGGCGAGGCCGTCGACGCCGACGTCCGGATCGAGGGCATCACCGAGTCCGCCGGGGTCGAGGTCGACTTCCGCGCAGCGGGCGCATCGCACCACCTGACGCTCCGCGTGCCCGGGCGCCACAACGCGATCAACGCCGTCGGCGCGTTCGCCGTCCTGACCGGGCTCGGCGTCGCCGCCGCGGACGCGATCCGCGGGATCGAGGCCTTCGGTGGCACCCAGCGGCGCTTCGAGCTGCACGGCGTGGAGCGCGGGGTGTCGGTCTACGACGACTACGCCCACCACCCGACCGAGGTCGCGGCCGCGCTCAGGGCGGCACGGAACGTCGTCGGCGACGGCCGCATCATCGCGATCCACCAGCCGCACCTGTACTCGCGGACCCGGATGATGGCCGGCGACTTCGCGAAGGTCTACGAGGAGCTCGCCGACCACACCGTCGTCCTCGACGTCTACGGCGCCCGCGAGGACCCGGAACCCGGCGTCACCGGCGCCCTCGTCCAGGAGCGCTTCGCCGACCAGTCGCGTGTCGAGTTCCTGCCGGACTGGGACGAGGCGTCCGCGCGCGCCGCCGCGGTCGCGCGGGACGGCGACATCATCATGACGCTGAGCTGCGGCGACGTGTACCGCATCATCCCGCAGGTGCTCAGTGCCCTCCACGACGACGGGGCGCAGTCCCGGTGAAGCGTCCAGAGGGGTTCGACGAGGGTCCGGCCCGCCCGGACGCACCTGCTGCGGGCGCGCGTGCGCCCCGGCAGCGCCGCACCCCGACGGCCCCGAGGCGTCCGTCCCGCGAGGTCGCGCCGGAGGTCCAGGAGGCGCGGCACGAGCCTGCCCCGACCGCGCCGGACGACGAGACGGCCGACCCCACCGCCACCGAGCCGGCGACAGCCTCGGCGCGCGACCGCGCCGGGGCCCTCGCCGGCGCCGCGGGGCGGCGCCTCGGCGCCGGGCTGTCCTCGGTCGCCGGACGGCTGCGCGAGTACACGCCGGACGAGGACCACCACGACCCGGAGGCCGAGCGTGCCGCCCGCGAGCGGCGGGAGACCGAACGGCAGGACGCCGAGCGGCTCGCCCACCTCACCGACCTGCACGGCTCCGACCCGGACGGCACCGACCCGAACGGCTCCGAGCAGCGCGAGGGCGAGCGCCCGATCGGCGCCGGCGTCCGCGCGGCGGAGACCGCGCGCGAGGCCCGGGTCGCCAAGCGCCGCCGTCGCCTGCTCGAGCGGGCCGAGGTCCGTCGCTTCACCCGCCGCAGCCGCCACCGCCGTGCCGCGTGGATCACCGCGGCGAGCATCGTCCTGGTGTTCGGGGTATCCATCCTCGTCGCGGTGTTCTCGCCCCTGATGGCCCTGCAGACGATCGAGGTGAAGGGCACGAACCGCGTCGACGCCACCGAGGTCCGCCAGGCGCTCTCCGACCAGATCGGCACCCCGCTGGCGCGGCTCGACTTCGACGCCATCAAGCGCGACATCGCCGGCTTCCCGCTCATCGAGAGCTACGTGACCGAGGAGGCCCCGCCGCACACCCTCGTCGTCACGGTCACCGAGCGCACGCCCGTGGTGGCGGTGCGGTCCGGGAAGTCCTTCGACCTCGTCGACCCCGCCGGCATCGTCGTGCAGACCTCGCCGAAGCAGCCCGCGAACATGCCGCTCGCCGACATCGGGAACGCGAAGCTCGGATCGAGCGAGTTCCGCACGATGACCGAGGTCGTGCTCGCGCTGCCGTCGACCGTGCGGTCGCAGGTGACGAGCGTGAAGGGCTCGACCGCCGACGACGTGACGCTCACCCTGCGCGACCGCTCGAGCGTGGTCTGGGGCAACCCCGAGCAGTCCGACGCCAAGGCGGCGCTCCTCGCGGCCCTCGTGAAGGACCACGCGGCCCGGAACCCCGGCACCGTGGTCGAGTACGACGTGAGCGCGCCCGACAACGGGATCATCCGCGCGAAGAAGTAGCGGAATCGCGCGACACGCGGCGTGGCGGCGCGACAGCCTGCGGACGGCACCCGTAGCGTCGATGCGAGCACCACATCTACCAGCATTGCCCCTGAACTTCAAGTAGAGGTTGAGGGTTCAACCGGAGGCCTGACTGACGTGACCACGAACCACAACTACCTCGCCGTCATCAAGGTCGTCGGTGTCGGCGGCGGCGGCGTCAACGCCGTCAACCGGATGATCGAGCTCGGCCTCCGTGGCGTCGAGTTCATCGCGATCAACACTGACGCGCAGGCACTGCTGCTCAGCGACGCCGACGTCAAGCTCGACGTCGGCCGCGAGATCACCCGCGGTCTCGGCGCCGGCGCGGACCCCGAGGTCGGCCGTCGTGCCGCCGAGGACCACGCCGAGGAGATCGAAGAGGCCCTCGCCGGTGCCGACATGGTGTTCGTGACCGCCGGTGAGGGTGGTGGGACCGGCACGGGTGGTGCGCCCGTCGTCGCCCGCATCGCCAAGTCCATCGGCGCCCTCACCATCGGTGTCGTCACGAAGCCGTTCAGCTTCGAGGGCAAGCGTCGTCAGTCCCAGGCCGAGAACGGCGTCGCCGGGCTCAAGGACGAGGTCGACACGCTCATCGTCGTGCCGAACGACCGCCTGCTCGAGATCAGCGACCGCGGCATCTCGATGGTCGAGGCCTTCGCGACCGCCGACCAGGTGCTCCTCGCCGGCGTGCAGGGCATCACCGACCTCATCACCACCCCGGGCCTGATCAACCTCGACTTCGCCGACGTCAAGTCCGTCATGCAGGGTGCCGGTTCGGCGCTCATGGGCATCGGGTCCTCGCGCGGCGCCGACCGGGCGATCAAGGCCGCCGAGCTGGCCGTCGCGAGCCCGCTGCTCGAGGCGTCGATCGACGGCGCCCACGGCGTCCTGCTCTCGATCCAGGGCGGATCGAACCTCGGCATCTTCGAGATCAACGACGCGGCCCGTCTCGTGCAGGAGGCCGTGCACCCCGAGGCGAACATCATCTTCGGTGCCGTCATCGACGACACCCTCGGCGACGAGGTCCGCGTGACCGTCATCGCCGCCGGCTTCGACGGTGGCGAGCCGACCTCGCAGCTCAAGGAGCGTCGCTCCAGCTGGGTCGACCCGGACGCCGGTGCGACCGTGCCCGTGGCGTCCGCCGGTGCCAGCGGTGCGATCGAGGACTCGTCCTCGTCCGCTCCGTCGTGGGCGTCGCAGGAGCACGAGGCGCCCGCGCAGCGTGCCGCCGACCCGGCGTTCGACGACGACGACGACGAGCTCGACGTCCCCGACTTCCTGAAGTAAGTCCTCCTTGGTAGCCGAACCGCGCCTCCCGTCCGCCTCGTCACCAGACGACGGACCGGAGGCGCGTCTCGCGTCCGTCAGGAGCGGCATCGCCGACGCGGCGCGCGCCGCGGGGCGCTCGGCCGACGAGCTCACGCTCATCGTCGTCACGAAGTTCCACCCGGCGTCCCTCGTCCGCGAGCTCGCCGGGCTCGGCGTCGCCGACGTGGGGGAGAACCGCCACCAGGAGGCGCAGGCCAAGGCCGCGGAGCTCGCCGACCTCGACCTGACCTGGCACTTCATCGGCCAGCTGCAGTCGAAGAAGGCCCGGCAGGTCCGGCGGTACGCGCACGTCGTGCAGTCGCTCGACCGCGACTCGGTCGTGGACGCGTTCGCCCCGACCGAGGCCGAGCCGGAGCCGCCGGTCATCGACGGCTTCGTGCAGGTGAACCTGACCGACGACTCGGACCGCGGTGGTGTCCGACCGGACGCCGTCGAAGCGATGGTCGAACGGGTCCTCGCGACCGGGACGATCCGGCTGCGGGGCGTGATGGCGGTCGCACCGCTCGACGAGGAGCCCCGCGCGGCGTTCGCCCGGCTCCGCGGCGTGTCCGAGCGCGTGGTGTCGATCGTGCCGACGGCGACGGACATCTCGGCGGGGATGAGCGGCGACTACGCCGACGCCGTGCTCGAGGGCGCGACACACCTGCGGATCGGGTCCGCAATCACGGGAAATCGGCCGGTCGCGCCCTAGCCTCGTTGCAAGGGCATCCACGAGCACCGACCTCCGGAGGAACCATGGCCAACCCGCTGAAGAAGACGATGGTCTACCTGGGCCTCGCCGACGAGGAACTCGAGTACGAGGACGAGCCGCAGCAGCAGACCGCGCGCCAGCAGTCCGCTTCGGCTCCCGCCCCCGCGGCCGCGCAGGTCGCCGACGAGACCCCCGCGCCCGCCGCGGCACCGGTGGCGCCCGTCGCTGCCGAGCCCAAGGCGCACACCCACCAGCGCGGCGCACAGGTCACCCCGCTCCGCCGCTCGCACACGTCCGCACAGAAGGCAGCACCGGTCCAGGAAATGAACGAGATCCTCACCGTCCACCCGCGCGAGTACAAGGACGCCCAGTCCATCGCCGAGAGCTTCCGTGACGGCATCCCCGTCATCATCAACCTCTCGCAGATGACCGAGGCCGACGCCCGACGCATGATCGACTTCGCCTCCGGGCTGTCGCTCGGCCTCTATGGCAAGATCGAGCGCGTCACGAACAAGGTCTTCCTGCTCTCGCCGGCCCACGTCGCGGTGAGCGGTGAGGCGCCTGAGGTAGAGTCCGACATCGAGGCGTCCTTCTTCGCCCAGTCCTGAGTCCCTCAGGCCCACCCGCCCCGTGCAGGTCGTCGCGTGACGATCCGCACCCGAGCTGAGCGAGCCCCATCGTGACCGCGATCCTCACGATCCTGTACTACCTCCTCCTGCTGTACATCCTCGTGCTGTGGGGGCGGTTCGTCCTCGACATCGTCCAGCAGTTCAACCGGTCCTGGCGGCCGCGCGGAGGACTCCTCGTCGTCGCCGACGTGGTCTACACCGTGACGGACCCGCCGATCCGGGCGGTCCGACGCGTGCTCCCGCCGATGCGCATGGGGCCCGTGGCCCTCGACTTCGGCTGGACGATCGTGCTCCTGGTGGCGATCATCCTGCGGTTCGTGATCGCCCTGCTCATCCCCGTGTTCGCCAACTAGGGGGACACGACACGCGCCACGCCCAGGGTGCGGTCACGGTTCACGGCCACCGTCGGTGTACGGTGGTCGGGACCGATGCTCGCCCCGGCGTGGCATCCGCACCGTACGGCGCGACTGGTAGATTCGGTCGCACCGGTTCGGTTCCACACGTTCAGCAGTTCTATTGAGGTGACGGCAATGGCTTTGACGCCGGAAGACGTAGTCAACAAGCGGTTCCAGCCGACGAAGTTCCGCGAGGGCTACGACCAGGACGAGGTCGACGACTTCCTCGACGAGGTCGTGGTCGAGCTCCGTCGCCTGACGGCCGAGAACGACGAGCTCCGCCAGCGTCTGCAGGCGGCCGAGTCGGCGCCGAAGCCGGCCGAGGCCGAGCAGTCCGCCCCGACCCCCGAGCCCGAGCCGGAGCCCGCCCCCGTGGCAGCCGCTCCGGAGCCGGCCCCGGTCGCCGCCGCCGCGCCGGCCACCACGGTCCCGGCCGACGAGGACACCGAGGGCACCACGAACCTCCTGACCCTCGCGCGTCGTCTCCACGAGGAGCACGTCCGCGAAGGCGTCGAGAAGCGTGATGCGCTCATCGCCGAGGGCACCGCCCAGGCCGCTCGTCTCGTCTCCGAGGCCGAGGCCAAGCAGCGCCAGATCATCGCCGACACCGAGAACACGAACCGTCAGCGTGTCGCGGTGCTCGAGCAGGAGCAGCGCCAGCTCGAGGGCAAGATCGACGAGCTCCGCACGTTCGAGCGCGACTACCGCGCACAGCTCAAGAGCTACATCCAGGGTCAGCTCGCTGAGCTGGACGGCTCGGGCACCGAGCAGTCCGGTCTCACCCCGGCGCCGGCATCGGCGCAGGGCTTCGGCAACTGACGTTGTCGCGACCAGCATCACGAGCGAAGGTCAGTGTCCGCGCGATCGCGGCACTGGCCTTCGCCGCTGTCGTCGTGGTGGCGCTCGACCAGGGCGTGAAGGCGCTCGTCGTCCAGAACCTGCCGTACGGCACGCCGGTCCCGGTCCTCGGGAACGTCCTGCAGCTGCTCTACGTCCGGAACCCCGGTGCCGCGTTCTCGTTCGCGGTGAACATGACCTGGGTGTTCTCGATCGTCTCCACCGCCGTCGTCGTCGCGATCATCCTGTTCGCCCGACGGATCCGCTCGATGTGGTGGGCGCTCGTGCTCGGCATGCTCCTGGGCGGGGCGCTCGGCAACCTGCTCGACCGGCTCTTCCGTGAGCCCGGCTTCGGCCGCGGCCACGTGGTGGACTTCATCTCGACGCCGTGGATGATGCCGGCGATCTACAACATCGCCGACTCGTTCATCTGCATCAGCATGGTGATCTTCGTCCTGCTGGTGATCCTCGGCGTGAACCTCGACGGCTCGCGCGCCCTCTCCGCGAAGCAGCAGCGCGCGGCGGACGCCGCCCGCGCGCAGTCGGACGCCTCCGAGGCGGACGAGCACCGCGCCTCCCGGCCCCTGGTCGACGACCCGCGCGCGCCGCGTGACGGGCGGGACACCCTCGGGCACGACGCGACGTGACCGAGAGCCGTTCCCTGCCGGTCCCGGACGGGCTCGCCGGTGAGCGCGTCGACGCCGCCATCGCGAAGCTGCTCGGGTTCAGCCGCTCCTTCGCGGCCGAGGTCGTCGCAGCCGGTGGCGTGACCGTCGACGGTGTGACCGTGGACAAGTCCGACCGGTTGCACGCCGACTCGTGGCTGCAGGTCGAGTGGACGCCGAAGGAAGCCCCCCGGATCATCCCGGTCGAGGTCCCCGGCATGACGGTCGTGCACGACGACGACGACATCGTCGTGGTCGACAAGCCGATCGGCGTCGCCGCACACCCCTCGCCCGGCTGGGACGGCCCGACCGTGCCCGGAGGCCTCGCCGCCGCCGGCTTCACGATCGCGACCTCCGGTGCCGCCGAGCGTGCGGGCATCGTGCACCGCCTCGACGTCGGCACCTCGGGGCTCATGGTCGTCGCGAAGACCGAGCTCGCGTACACGCACCTCAAGCGGGCGTTCAAGGAGCGCACGGTCGACAAGGTCTACCACGCGCTCGCGCAGGGCCACCCGGACCCGACCTCCGGCACGATCGACGCCCCGATCGGACGGCACCCCTCGAGTGACTGGAAGTTCGCGGTCACGGCCGACGGCAAGCCGAGCGTGACGCACTACGAGACGCTCGAGGCGTTCCGGTCGGCGACGTTGCTCGAGGTGCACCTCGAGACCGGCCGCACGCACCAGATCCGGGTGCACATGGCGGCGACGCGGCACCCGCTCGTGGGCGACACGATGTACGGGGCCGACCCGGTGCTCGCGAACGAGCTCGGGCTGACCCGGCAGTGGCTCGACGCCGTCCGCCTCGGGTTCGAGCACCCGCGCACGGGGGAGTGGGTGTCGTACTCGGCGGAGTACCCCGACGACCTGCAGCTGGCGCTCGACCGCATCCGCTCCGCGTAGGCGCGCGGCGGGTCCCGTCCCGTCCCGTCCCGCGCGGCCCCGGCCCGTCCTGTCCCGCCCCGCCGAGCGGGCGAAATACGTCACGCCCGGCGCCTCCGAGCGGCACGTTCTGCACCCTCGGCGGCACGCACGCGGCGTGTCCCGCCCGCTCGGTGTCGCGCACGCGGCGTGTCCCGTCCGCTCGGCGTCGCGTCGCGTCGGGCGCGGGGCGACCCCCGACGGCCTGGAGGCGCGGGTCGGCCCCGCACCGCGCCTCCCGTCCGGTGTCGGTCGCGCCGGGCGCCAGGCTCGCCGGACCCGGCCACCTCGGGCCCGGCCACCTCGTCCGCGAGGTCGCGGGATCTGTCGCTCACGGCGCCGAGGAGCGACACATCGTGCGACCTGGGCGGCACGCGCGCGGCGTGTTGTGCGACCTCGGCGCCGAGTCCCGCGTGTGTCCCTCGGCGTGTTGCGCGACCTCGGCGTCGCGGTCCGCGCGTGCGCCGCGCCGGGGCCCGGCGACCGCGCCGACGCGCCCGGGTTTGTCCCCGGTCGCGGTTAGGCTGTTCCCAGACCGCAGCAGCTCCCGCGAACCGGAGGTTCCGTGTCGGATTCCGACTCCTTCGTCCACCTGCACGTGCACAGCGAGTACTCGATGCTCGACGGCGCCGCCAGGCTGGGCGACCTCGTGGCCGAGACCGCGGCGCAGGGCATGCCCGCCGTCGCGGTGACCGACCACGGCAACATGTTCGGCGCGTTCGAGTTCTGGAAGGCCGCCAAGGCCGGCGGCGTCAAGCCGATCATCGGGACCGAGGCGTACATCACGCCGCGCACCCACCGGACCGACAAGACCCGCATCCGCTGGGGTGACGGCGGCGGAGACGACGTGTCCGGCTCCGGCGCGTACACGCACATGACGATGTTCGCCGAGAACACGACGGGCATGCACAACCTGTTCCGGCTCTCGAGCAAGGCGTCGATCGAGGGGTACTACTTCAAGCCCCGCATGGACATCGAACTGCTCGAGGAGTACCACGAGGGCATCATCGCCACGACGGGCTGCCCCTCCGGTGAGATCCAGACGCGCCTGCGGCTCGGGCAGTACGACGAAGCCGTCAAGGCGGCGGCGGACTACCGCGACATCTTCGGCAAGGAGAACTACTTCGCCGAGGTCATGGACCACGGGCTCGAGATCGAACGACGGATCATGAGCGACCTGATCCGCCTGGCGAAGGACCTCGACATCCCGCTGGTCGGCACGAACGACCTGCACTACACGCACGCCCACGACGCCAAGTCGCACGCGGCGCTGCTGTGCGTGCAGTCCGGCTCCACCCTCAACGACCCGAACCGCTTCAAGTTCGACGCCGACGAGTTCTACCTGAAGACCCCGCAGCAGATGCGGCACCTCTTCCGCGACAACCCCGAGGCCTGCGACAACACGCTGCTCATCGCCGAGCGGTGCAACGTCGAGTTCGACACCGCGGCCAACTACATGCCGAAGTTCCCGGTGCCCGACGGCGAGACCGAGCACTCGTGGTTCGAGAAGGAAGTGGCCAAGGGGCTCGAGTACCGCTACCCCGAGGGCATCACGCCCGAGGTGCAGGAGCGTGCCGACTACGAGGTCGGGATCATCAACCAGATGGGCTTCCCGGGGTACTTCCTCGTGGTCGCCGACTTCATCAACTGGTCGAAGAACAACGGCATCCGCGTCGGCCCGGGCCGTGGTTCCGGTGCCGGTTCGATGGTGGCGTACGCGATGCGCATCACCGACCTCGACCCGATCCGGCACGGTCTGATCTTCGAGCGGTTCCTCAACCCGGACCGCGTCTCGATGCCCGACTTCGACGTCGACTTCGACGACCGGCGCCGAGGTGAGGCGATCAAGTACGTCACCGAGAAGTACGGGTCCGAGCGCGTCGCGCAGATCGTCACGTACGGCACGATCAAGGCGAAGCAGGCGCTCAAGGACTCCTCGCGCGTCCTCGGGTTCCCCTTCGGCATGGGCGAGAAGCTCACCAAGGCGATGCCGCCGCCCGTGATGGGCAAGGACATCCCGCTCACCGGGATCTTCGACAAGGAGCACCCCCGCTTCAAGGAGGCGGTGGACGTCCGGACGGTCGTCGAGACCGACCCCGAGGCGAAGACGGTGTTCGACACCGCGCTCGGGCTCGAGGGGCTGAAGCGACAGTGGGGCGTGCACGCCGCCGGCGTCATCATGTCGAGCGACCCGCTGATCGACATCATCCCGGTGATGAAGCGCGAGCAGGACGGCCAGATCGTCACGCAGTTCGACTACCCGGCAGCGGAGTCGCTCGGCCTGATCAAGATGGACTTCCTGGGCCTCCGGAACCTGACGATCATCAGCGACGCCCTCGACAACATCAAGACGAACCGCGGGATCGAGCTCGACCTCGAGACCATGGGGCTCGAGGACCCCGAGGCGTACGCGCTCCTGCAGCGCGGTGACACCCTCGGTGTGTTCCAGCTCGACGGCGGCCCCATGCGCGGGCTGCTGCGCCTGATGAAGCCGGACAACTTCGAGGACATCTCGGCGCTCATCGCCCTGTACCGTCCGGGGCCCATGGGTGCGAACTCGCACACGAACTACGCGCTCCGCAAGAACGGCGAGCAGGCGATCACCCCGATCCACCCCGAGCTCGCCGAGCCCCTGCAGGACATCATCGGCACGACCTACGGCCTGATCATCTACCAGGAGCAGGTCATGGCCATCGCGCAGAAGGTCGCCGGGTTCTCCCTCGGCCAAGCGGACATCCTCCGCCGCGCGATGGGCAAGAAGAAGAAGTCCGAGCTGGACAAGCAGTACGCGGGCTTCGAGAAGGGCATGCAGGACAACGGCTACTCGGCCGCTGCCATCAAGACGCTGTGGGACATCCTGCTGCCGTTCTCCGACTACGCGTTCAACAAGGCGCACTCGGCGGCGTACGGCGTGGTGTCGTTCTGGACCGCGTACCTCAAGGCGCACTACCCGGCCGAGTACATGGCGGCGCTGCTGACGAGTGTCGGTGACGCCCGCGACAAGCTCGCGCTGTACCTCAACGAGTGCCGCCGCATGGGCATCAAGGTCATGCCGCCGGACGTCAACGAGTCGATCGGCTTCTTCGCGGCCGTCGGCGAGGACATCCGCTTCGGCATGGGCGCCATCCGGAACGTCGGGTTCAACGTCGTCGACGACATCGTGAAGGCCCGCACCGAGAAGGGCGCGTTCGAGTCGTTCCACGACTTCCTGCGCAAGATCCCGATCTCGTCCGCGAACAAGCGCACCGTCGAGTCGCTCATCAAGGCCGGTGCCTTCGACGAGTTCGGCGACTCCCGGCGGGCGCTCGTCGAGATCCACGAGGCTGCGGTCGAGGGCGCGGTGAAGGTCAAGCGCGACGAGGCCCACGGCAACGTCGGGTTCGACTTCGACTCGCTCTTCGCCGAGGTGGCCGAGGAACAGCCCTCGGCGGCCGTGGTGTCGCAGGTCCCGGACCGGCCGGAGTGGTCCAAGCGCGACAAGCTCGCGTTCGAGCGCGACATGCTCGGCCTGTACGTCTCCGACCACCCGCTCGCCGGGCTCGAGATCGAGCTCGCCAAGCACCAGTCGATCACCATCGCCGACCTCATCGCGGCCGACGACTCGGTCGAGGGCGAGACCGTCACGGTCGCCGGCCTGCTCACGAGCGTCCAGCACCGGGTCGCGAAGTCGAGCGGCAACCCGTACGGCATCGTCGACATCGAGGACTTCGGTGGCCAGATCGGCGTGATGTTCCTCGGCAAGACGTACCAGGAGTTCGGGCCGTCGCTCGTCGCCGACTCGATCGTCGTCCTGCGCGGGCGGGTGAACGTCCGCGACGACGGCAAGGCCCTGCACGCGGTGAGCATGTTCCAGCCGAACGTCGGCGACGCGATGGGGTCCGGACCGCTCACGCTGAGCCTGCCCGAGCGCCAGGCGACCACGACGACGGTCACCGAGCTCGCCGCCGTGCTCGGCCGGCACAGCGGCGAGACCGAGGTCCGGTTGAAGCTCATCAAGGACGACGTGGCTCGTACCTTCGAGCTGCCGTTCCCGGTGAACCTCACACCCGACCTGTTCGGCGAGCTGAAGAGCCTGCTCGGCCCGCGCTGCCTGGTCTGACGTGCTGCCGGGTCTGACGCGCTGCCTGGTCTGACGTGCTGCCCGTCCGCCCCGATCCCGCCGTGCTGCGGGCGTTCGGGGTGGACGGTGCCCGACCGGTCCTGCTCTCGGGCGGCCGCGAGCTGACCTGGCGCGCCGACACCGTGGTCCTCCGGCCGCACGACGGCGCGGCGGTGACGGACTGGCGGGCCGAGGTCCTCGCCGAGCTGGAGCACAGCCCGGCGTTCCGCACACCACGGCCGGTCCCGACGTCCGAGGGGTCCTGGCGCGCCGGCGCGTGGGAAGCGCTCGAGTGGGTGCCGGGGCAGGCCGACCCCACCCGGGTGGCCGACGTCATCGCCGCGGGGACGGCGTTCCACGAGGCGATCGCGCACCTGGACCGCCCGGCGTTCCTCGACCATGCCGACGACGCGTGGAGTCGTGCCGACGGCATGGCCTGGGGGACTGCTCCGCTCCCGCGGCACCCCGCCCTCGACCGGCTCGGTGCCGCGTTCCGGCCGGTCCGGTCGCCGTCCCAGCTCGTGCACCGGGACCTGCTCGGCAACGTCCTCTTCGCCGACGGTCAGCCGCCGACGGTGATCGACTGGCCACCGTCCTGGCGGCCCGCCGGCTTCGGCGCGGCCATCGCCGCGGTGGACGCCGTGTGTTGGCACGGGTACCCGGTCGACGCGGTCGGCGCCCTCGGCGACGGGATCGCCGAGTGGGCGCAGCTCCTGGTGCGGGCGCTCGCGTTCCGCATCGCGACGCTGCAGCTGCTGGACGCGTGGGACCCGGCCACCGCCCACCGGCACGGTCCGGTCGTGGACGCGCTCGTCTGACGGCCAGGAGGCGCGGGTCGGCGCCGAACAGCGCCTCCAGACCGGCGGGTGGTCCGGTCAGGCCCCGCGGCCGGTGATGGCGCGGATGCGCGCCACGAGACGGGGGCTCCGCGCACCGAAGGTGAGCGCGGTCAGTCGGCGGATCGAGACGGTCGCGCGGTGCACGAGCAGCCCCGTGGCCTCGGCGATGTCGGACACCGCGTGCCAGCGCGCGCGGAGCGCCACCGGGTCGATCTCGGACGACGCGGCCATGCGGACCAGCTTGACGAGGTCGTCGCCGCCGTGCCACACGGTGCTGTGGTTCTCGAAGCGGCGCAGGATCCGGTCGATGGCCGACGCGCGGTGGTTCGCGACCGCGAGCGACCAGCGGTGGTCGTGCGAGACGGGATCGACCAGGACCCACCGTGGCGCGTTGGCGTTCAGCGCGGAGAGCTGGGCGAACGTCGTCAGCGCGCCCAGGGCGACGGCGACGTCGAAGATCTGCCGCGGACGCCCGCCGACGGCGATCGACGCGCCCGGCAGGGCCTGCCGGGCCGCGCGCACCTGCGACTTGGGGACGATGACGGTGACGACCATGTCGTCGGACGCTGCGGCGAGGGTGCTGCGGACCCGGGCGACGAGCTCGTCGGTGAGGTCGCCGGGAAGGTGGAGCGCGACCCGGACCACGTCGTCGTCGGGCAGGAAGGCGTCGGCGAAGACGTCCACCGCGTCGCGGTACCGGGCGAGGAACAGGGCGACGGCGCCGCCGTAGAACGGGTAGCGCTCGAGCAGGATGCGCTCGTGTTCCAGCCGCAGCGACGGGCCGCGGTCACCGCTGAAGCTCGTCGACCCGGTGTGCAGGACGAGCGCACGGTTCGCGAGGACCGAGGTGAACCCCTCCTCGTTGATGCGCAGGCAGAAGTCGTTCTCCTCGCCGTAGCCCGGCGAGAAGACCTCGTCGAAGAGGCCGAAGCGGTCGATCATCTCGCGGCGGATGAGGAAGCAGAAGCCCATCGCGACGGGGGAGACCGTGTGGCGGGGGAGCAGGTACTTCGTGCGGCCGTGGAGCTCGCGGGTCCTTCGGGGTGCGAGGTTCGCGCTCGGGTTCCGGCGGGCGTACGGGAACGACGCGATCGTGGCGTTGTCGCTGCGGGCGCAGACGACGCCGATCACGTCGTCGGAGGCGAGCACCGCCGTCATCTCGTCGACGAACCCGGGCATCGGCACGGTGTCGCTGTTGAGGAGCAGCACGTCGTTGCCGGTCCGGTCGAGTTCGAGGACCGCGCGGTTGCAGTTGCCGACGAAGCCGAGGTTCCGTGCGTTGCGGGTGTACTCGAAGCCGTCGTGGTCGCCGACGAGCTCGAGGATCCGCGCCTCGAGCTCGTCGACGCGGGGGCCGACGTCGTTCGCGAGCAGCACCCGGTCGACCGAGAAGTCGACCGTCTCGAGGAGCGCCTCGATGCAGCGTTCGAGTCCGGGCAGGTCGTCGTAGACCGGCACGACGATCGTCACCGCACGGCGGTCGCGGGTCACCGGCGAGCCAGCTTCCGCACGACGACACCCGGACGGGCGAGCAGCCGGCCCACCGCACCCGAGCGCGACCGCACCCGGTTCGCGAGCAGACCCACCGCGGCGCGGGCGCTCGTCGCGCCGAGGGACGCGTAGGCACCCGGCAGCTCGAACCAGTAGCGCGCGGCCTGGGGGAGCCGGTAGCCCTCGGTGCCGACCAGGGCGACCAGCCGCTCGATCGCGGCGGCGTTGTCGTGACCCGACCCCGTGACGGCGGCGAGCCGCTCCGGAGCGGCCGCACCGTGCCTCCTGGCCGAGTCGGGGTCGGCCGCGTACGCCGCGAGGGCGTCCGCGAGGGCCGCGGTGTCGTCCGCGTCCACCAGCGTGCCGGTGACGCCGGGCTCGACCAGCTCGGCGCTCCCGCCCTGGCGGGTGGCGACGACCGGCTTGCCGAGCGTCATGTACTCGGCGGTGGTGCGGCCGAACGCCTCGATCGTCGAGGGCGTGACGCAGACGTCGGCCGCCTCGATGAACGGCGCGGGGGTGTGCTGCTCGCCGGCGAACACGACGTGGTCGGCGACGCCGAGCGCCCGGGCGCGGTCGGTGAGGCGCTGGTCCTCGCCCGGGTGCTTCCAGCTGCCCACGAAGCAGACGCTCGCCGTGACGCCGCGCGCGCGCAGCGCGCCGAGCGCGTCGACCACGCGGAACTGGCCCTTCGACTCCTCGACGCGGCCGAGCACCGTGATGCGGAGCCCGGGGTCGGGTTGCGGGAAGGGCACCACCGCGGGCGTCTGGTCGCGGGTGGCCTGGAGGCGCGTGGTGTCGACCGTCGGGTAGGCGACGGAGAGCTTGTGGTCCGGCACGTACTGCGCGAGGTGCGCGCGCATCGCCTCGGAGTTGGTGACCACGGCGCCGGACATGAGGCCGATGTCGCCGAGGACCCCGGCGCGCCCCGTCTGGAACTGCAACCCGTGGTCGAGGTCGCCGTACTCCCGGACGAACCAGGCCTGGGGGATCCCGAGCACGGCGGCGGCGAAGGACGCCCACGGGGCGACGAGCGTGTTCGTGACGACGAGGTCCGGGCGCTGGCGCTCGTAGAGCCGGATGATCGCGCTCACGGCCGCGTAGTCGACGGTGGCGAAGGCGGCGCGCTCAGCAGCCGGTGCGGGCTGCGGGCTCGGCAGGGCCCAGCCGCGGAAGCGCAGCGCGTCGTAGGACCAGCCGCGCTCGTCGAGCGCCTCGATGAACTTGCCCCGGGGTGCCTTCGTGACGAAGGTCGGGGTCATGGTCGGGTCGATCGTCAGCCAGTCCTCGACGAACCGGAGGAGTGACCGCTCCGCACCACCGAGGTTCACCGGCGCCGTGGAGTGGTTGGCGAAACTGACGATCACCTTGTCACTCTACAAAGGTTTCGGCGAGTCTTCGTCATCTCGACAGGGTTCGGCGCCGGGCTCCACACCGCGCTCAGCGACGCCGGTACCGCCTCGGAGCGCTGCAGAACGCAACGTCTGTGCGAGAATGCCTCGTCCCCGAATCCCGCGAGGAGCGCTCTGTCGCGCTCCGGAGGAGCCAGCACCCGAAGCATGACGTACCTGAACGAGCTCATGTCATCGCGCGAGTTGCTGGCGAACCTCACAGCGCGAGAGGTCAAGGGCAAGTACCGCCGCACGGTCTTCGGGCAGCTGTGGTCGCTGATCAACCCGCTCGCGACGATGCTGATCTACACGATCGTGTACTCGTTCATCTTCCGGGCGCGTCTCGAGGTCGGCGACCCGAGCGGACTGAACATCTACCCGCTCTGGCTGATGTGCGGACTCCTGCCGTGGATCTTCGCCCGGAACGTCATCAACTCCGGCATGACGTCGATCGTCGCCAACGGCTCGCTCATCAAGAAGGTCTACTTCCCCCGGATGACGCTGCCGCTCGCGGCCGTCGGCTCCTTCGGCTTCACCTGGCTCGTCGAGATGGGTGTGCTGCTCATCGCCCTCGCCATCGCCGGCTCGAACTTCTGGATCTACCTGCCCGTGATCGCGCTGACGATGGTGTTCCTGGCGATGTTCTCGAGCGGCGTTGGATTGGTCTTGGCCATCGTCAACGTGCACTTCCGTGACATGCAGCACCTCGTCGGCATCGCCCTGCAGATGTGGATGTACCTGTCGCCGATCATCTACCCCATCTCCCTCGTCGAAGAGGCCGCGGACAAGGCCGGACATCCCTGGATCCTCACCGTCTACCGTTTCAACCCGATCGAGCGGTTCTCCACGGTCTTCCGGAACCTCATGTACGACAACCGACTCCCCGCATGGGATGACCTGCTCGCGTGCTTCATCTGGGCCGTCGCAAGCCTTGCGATCGGCTACGCGGTCTTTTCCCGCAACGAGAAGAAGCTGGCGGAACTGCTGTGAACGATGTCGCTGTGTCCGTCGAACACGTGGCCAAGCGTTTCCGCATGTTCCACGAGCAGAACAACACCCTGAAGAGCGCGGTGATGCGTGGCCGGAAGTCGGTGCACGAGGACTTCTGGGCGCTCAAGGACGTCTCCTTCGAAGTGCCACGGGGGAGCACCTTCGGACTCATCGGCCGCAACGGCAGCGGGAAGTCCACGTTGCTGAAGTGCCTCGCCAAGATCCTGTACCCGGACCAGGGCCGCATCCGCGTCCACGGTCGCCAAGCGTCACTGCTCGAAGTCGGCTCCGGCTTCCACCCCGAGCTGTCCGGCCGGGAGAACGTCTTCCTCAACGGTTCGATCCTCGGCATGACGAAGAAGGAGGTCGCGCGCAAATTCGACGAGATCGTCTCCTTCGCCGGTGTCGGAGACTTCATCGACCAGCCCGTCAAGAACTACTCCTCGGGGATGTACGTCCGTTTGGGCTTCTCGGTCGCGGTCGCCGGAACGCCCGACGTGCTCGTCGTCGACGAGGTGCTGGCGGTCGGTGATGCGACGTTCCAGAAGCGCTGCCGGACCAAGTTCCGCGAGATGCGTGACGAGGGCCGGACGGTGATCCTCGTTTCCCACTCAATGAGCACCGTCCGAGACATGTGCGACCAGGTCGCTTGGCTCGACGCCGGTCAGCTCCGTGGTGCAGGCGAGGCGTCCCCCGTCATCGAGGCGTACAACGCAACCGTCTGACGGTGTGCGTGCTGGACCGGGGCGCGGCGCGGGAAGTGACACTCGATCACCTATGATCGTGGTAACACCGTTCGTTCCCTTCTGAAACGAGTTTGCCCTGAACACCCGTCTCTCCGAGGGGTCGACATCGCGTCGCTCTCCGTTCTGTGCCCTGCTCACTGTTCTCGTTCTCCTCGCAGGCGTCGCCCTCTCGGTCGGTGGAGCGAGCTCCGCCGTCGCGGCCACGGCTTCGGTGCGCGTGACCGCGGCCGCAAGCGCGACAGGTGTTGCTTATGGCAAGCCGATTTCGCTGAGCGGCACCGTCACGGCGTCGAGCCGTCCGACGAGCGAGACGGTCCGCATCGTCGGCATGCCCTCCGGGAAGACGAGTTGGGTCCTCATCGGGTCGACGCGGTCGGGGAGCAACGGCAAGTGGGCTTTCTCGTTCACTCCGACGACCTCGTTCAAGCTCAAGGCCGAGGTGCTCAAGACATCTGCGCACGCAGGCGCTGCGAGTGGGTACATGCCGGTGGCCGTGCAGGCCCAGATCTACTCGGTCGTCCCGGCTGCCCGGTCCTACGCAGTGTCCGGCGGCGAGAAGTCGGTCAGCGCTGCGGTCTACGCGCAACTCGCGGGCCAGAGGGTGAAGCTCGTGGTGTTGCGTGGCGGTGCCTGGACGGATTCCACCGTTGCACGAGTGGCGACGACCGGCGCGATCGAGCTCTCGTACCGGGCGACGATAGCGGACACGGCCATCCGCATCTACCTCCCGGCAACAGGAGGTCTGATCTCGAAGCTCGGCCCGGTGCAACCGCTCACGACCGTCGGATCGATCGACGCGCTGTCCGCCAAGACGACGTGTGTCGGCGCGGCTGCAGCGCCCCTCTCCGCCACGTGCGCCAACCACGAGCTCGACGGGCTCGCTCTTCCGACCACGGAGAAGGCCGGGCTCAGCGCAGACACCGGAGGCTCGTACGCCAAGGGGTGCTGGACTGCGGACGGGACTGCCACCGTGCCGTCCTGCAGCTTCGGGTCGACGAGAGGCGATGCGTACCGGGTTGCGCTCGTCGGCGACTCGCACGCGGCCGGCTACCTGGCCGGGATCCGAGACCGTCTCGCTGCGAGGAACTGGCATCTCGACACCTATCTCGGCGTCACGTGCAGATGGCTCGCGCAGAAACCCGGCGATGCCTGTGCTCCGCGATCGGACGACATCGGTCGGAGGGTCCTCGCTGGCCGCTACGACATGGTTGTCGTCTCCGGGCTGCGGCAGCCGAGGGGCGCAGCGGGGAACGCTGGTGCGGCCGCGACGACGGAGGGGTACCGCGCCGCTTGGGCGCCTGTCATCGCGAGCGGCACCAAGGTCGTCGCGATCGCTGATCAGCCCTACCTGACCGATGATCTGATCGCCTGCACGATGAGCGGCGGCGCTCGATCGGCGGCGCAGTGTGCAACTTCTCGATCCTTCGCGCTCGGCGGGATCGATCCACTGGCAGCAGCGGTAGAGGGCTCGCCCGGGGCGTCGATCATCGACATGACATCCCACTACTGCACCGCAGACACTTGCCCGTTGGTCATCGGAGGTGTCATCGTCTTCCGAGACCGCCATCACATCACGGGGACCTGGAGTTCGACGCTCGGTCCCTACGTGTTGGACGCGCTCGACGAGATCAGACGAGGGGCTTGATCATGGTGTTGAACCGTGTACGCACGGGTGCGACGTTGGTCGTCGCGGCAGCTGCAGTCCTACTCGCTGCCCTGGGCCCGGTGACCCCGGCGCACGCCGCGGCCTCGCCCGCCGTGACTCTCCGATCTTCGACGACCGGGGCTGCCTATGCTCAGAACATCTCGTTGACGGGCGTGGTCCGGAACGCTGCGGGTCCCGCGGTCGCCGCCGTCGCCGTTGAGTCCCGCGATCTGGGGAGTACTGGCTCCTGGCGTGAAGTGAGCACGACCAGCTCCGACAGGGCGGGAGCCTGGTCGGAGTCGATGCGGGCGTTGAAGGGTGCGCAGGTCCGCGCACGCGCCGTGATCGGTTCGACTTCGGTCACGAGTACTTCGCTCACGCTCCAGGTACAACCGCAGCTCTACGACGCCACAGCGACGGGGTCCGCCGATGTCGCTGTCGGTGCCGTGCGGGTCTTCAGCGGACGGCTTCACGGTGGCCTTGCCGGCAAGCGGGTGAAGGTGGAGCAGTGGACGCCATCTGGTTGGGTGTTCTCGGCGCAGTCGTACGCCAAGACCGATGGAACCGTCTCGATCCCGGTCAAGGTCAAACGATGGGGCGCCGCTGCGTACCGCATGGTCGTGCCCTCCGGCGACGGGCTGGTAGTCAAGGCGAGCGGCGTGCTGCGTGCCGGCGCGTACGGCGCTGCGTCAGCCGTCCTCGACGACGGAAAGCCGTGCTGGGGTGCGGATGCCACGGCATCCGGATCCTGCGACGGGTCACGCTGGGGGCAGACGATCTCGCCCCAGCCCGTCGCAGCCGAGAAGGATACGCAGGGCGCGTTCTCCTGCTACACGTCCGACGTCGGTGCGGTCGTGCCTTCATGCCGATACGGCTCGACGCGTGGGGACGCGCTCCGGGTCGCCGTCACCGGCGATTCCCATGCGGCCATGCTCCTGTCCGGGCTGCGTGCGACGGCAACAACAGCGAACTGGCGCGTGGACTCCTACGTCGGACGTGGTTGCGTCCTCGCATC
This sequence comes from Curtobacterium sp. AB451, assembly GCF_050585845.1. Classification (NCBI taxonomy): domain Bacteria; kingdom Bacillati; phylum Actinomycetota; class Actinomycetes; order Micrococcales; family Microbacteriaceae; genus Curtobacterium; species Curtobacterium sp. AB451. The sequence continues at coordinate 104,456 of NZ_JBOBQG010000005.1, read as the reverse complement.
GACCAACTCGTCAGACACGTGTCAGAAACGCCGTTCGGACCTCGCGAAGCGCCTCGCGGCGGGCGGCTACGACGTCGTCATCGTGACGGCCCTCCGGAGCGATTCCGTCGATCCCGCTACCTACGCCGCGGCCTGGAAGTCGCTCATCGCTGCGGGTACGAAGGTGATCGCCGTCGCGGATGACCCGATGCAGTCCGCCGAAGCCTTCTCCTGCGCGCTCGAGTCGAAGACGGCCACTGCCGCCGCGAAGTGTGGCACGCCCAGGTCCACGGCGTTCGCCGTGCAGGACCCGATGCGGGCCGCGGTCGCAGAGGCGCCCGGTGCTGTTCTGATCGATCAGACCGGACGCATGTGCGATGCAACGACGTGTCCGGTGGTCATCGGCCATGTGATGGCCTACCGCGACCGACACCACATGACCGCGACGTTCGTTCGTTCGCTTGTTCCGTACCTGTTCACCGAGATGGCTGGTTCCCTGTGATTCGACCCACCCTGCTGTCGAGCATCATCGCGGCGCTCCTCGTGGCAGCGACTTCTCTCACCGGCAGCGCGCCAGCTCAGGCTGCTGCTGACGTTCAGTACGGCGTGGGATCGACGAGTCTCGCGACCCCGTCGCCGAACGGCAGGTACCTGTACGTCGCCCCGAACGGAACGGACTCGTACAAGCAGTACTCCAGGATCCCGTGCCTCCGCGACCCGGCATCCACGCCTCCGTACCAGGACGCGTGCCCCGAGCCGACGGTCGATGCGCCGTTGCGCACCATCCAGGCAGCCATTCGGTCGGCGCACGCCGGCGACGTCGTCGTCGTCCGCGCAGGCACCTACGCTGAGGCGATCGGCTGGGGCATCGCCCGCGGAACGAGCAGCCGTCCCATCGTTCTGCAGGCTGCACCGGGCGAGCGTGTGCAGGTGAGCGGAACACTCATCATGTCTTCACCTGATTACTGGACTGTGCAGGGCATCCGTTTCGTCTACAACGCCGCGATCCAGAAGAACGGCCAAGCGGTCGTCCTCATGTCCGGCGGCGAAGGCTGGCGCTTCCGCAACAACGAGGTCACGGGTTCGACCGGCGTGGCGAACCTGTTGGTCAACGCGACGACGGCGTCGGGATCGACCAGCGTTCTGCGTGCTGCTGCTCCTCGGGATTTTCAGATCGCCGGGAATTGCATCCACGACAACAGAGCGACCGGAGCCCAGGGGACCGACCACAACATCTACCTCATGTCGAGCGTCTACTCGACCGGAGGGGTCATCGAACGAAACCTCATCGCAGGTGCTCCTCGAGGGTCGAACATCAAGGCAGCCGGAAGTACTCCGAGTACGGCGAGCGGTAGTCCGCGAAACGTCGCGATCAAGTACAACACCATGCTCGCGGCTGCCTCCGGTCTCACGATCGGGCTTCAGGCGCAGGCAATCGAGTCCCAGTACAACGTCATCGCCCTGCCGGCAGGATCCGGTCCGTACGACGGCGCGGTGAAGACGTATCAGCTCGCGGCTCCAGGGAAGAACTCGGCGAAGGACTCGCTGTTGTCGGGCTATGCCCGGCCGATCTCGGAGGACTACGGCGTCACGGCGCACCTCTTCACTGCCCGGAACGACACGAAGACAGCGTTCGCCTACACGGGATCGGTCGCCAACTGCACTGCTCGCGCAGCCTCAGCCGAGGTGCTCGTCAAGTACGGCCAGTACGCGCGATGATCCGCTCTGACGACGGACCGGCAATCCCGGATCGCGACGCACTGGAAGATCTCCGAGCGACGATCAACGATCTCGAGAACGAGGTCTCGAAGCTTCGGCGTGAGCTGTTCCCGTCCTCCGACTTCGGGGAGTCGGTACGGACCGGTGCGCGGGTTCGCGTCGATCCACGAGTTCGGATGCACAGCTCAGAGGATGCGCTCATCTCGCTTGCGGACGATGTGAACGTCTACCGGGGTGCTGAACTCTTCGGACCACTGTCCATCGGACGAGGCACGTTCCTCAACCGCGATGTGTACGTGAAGCCGGGCGTCAACTTCGGAGCGCGAGTAGCCGTTGGCCCCTTCTCGCGATTCATGACAGAAGGCCACGAGATCGGAGTTCGCGCCTCACGAGCTGGGAAGAAGACCGTGCGGCCGATCACGGTCGAGGACGGTGCCTGGATCGGTGGAGACGTCACGGTCCTCGGAGGGGTCACGATCGGAGCTGGCGCGGTCGTGGCATCAGGCGCTCTCGTCAATCGCGACGTCCCCGCCAACGCGCTCGTAGCCGGCGTGCCGGCGAAGGTCGTCCGGATCATCGGTGCAGAGGCGACGCCCGCCTCCTCCGCGGACCAGCGCCAGGTGCCGACCCTTGTCGAGCGTCTCCTGCGCTGGCTCTCGACGCTTCGCTGAGCCAATAAGGTTGTCTGTCGTGGAGAACGACTACCGGGAGGACGTCCTCGGGGTACCCGTCGTCCGATGGAACCCCGAGGTCGACGGGGGCGGTCGTGTCGACAACTTCGGTGACCTGCTGGGGCCGCTGGTTGTTCGGCGCCTTGCTCCGCGGGCCCGGGCCGATGACGGCGGCCGATCGTTGCTCGCCATCGGTTCGATCATGCAGTTCGGCCAGCCCGGGGACGTCGTGTGGGGCAGCGGTCTGAACGCCAAACTCCGCACTCGGCGCCTCGACCCTCGTCGGCTCTTCGACGTGCGAGCGGTCCGGGGCCCCTTCACGGCGATCGCCCTAGAGGCAGAAGGCAACGGCGTCCCTCCGGTCTACGGTGACCCCGCAATCCTCCTCCCAGAGCTCTTCCCCGACACGGTCGCGTTCGCGGCGCTCGACCGAAAGCGGTTCGACGTCGTCGTCGTGCCGAACGTGAACGACACCGACCTTGATGCTGCGGGCCATCACGTCATTGCGCCGACCGGCGACCCGTGGCAGGTGATCGAGCAGATCCTGTCCGCGGAGTTCGTGGTCGGTACGTCTCTCCACGCCATCGTCATCGCCGAGGCGTACGGAGTCCCTGCACGTGCCGTCCGCTCGACGAGCGAGAGCGTGGTGAAGTACTTCGACTACTACGAGGGAACAGGACGCGCGGGTGTGACCATCGCGCAAACCGTCGAGGAGGCGGTCGCGCTCGGCGGTGCTGATCCACTTCACGTTTCGAAGGGGACAGCCCTTCGGGACGCGTTCCCGACGGATCTGTGGACTGAGGAGCCTGTTCGGACCAACCAGGTTGTGCGGCACCGGTCTCTCGGCGAACTCGTTTCCGTCGTGACGGAGCAAGCATTGTCAGAGGGGCCGGCAGCGGAGGTCGACGCGTGGCGCCAGATGGCCCGCAAACTCGCAGTCCCGGTGCTCCGAGACAGAGCTGTGGTCCTCGACGACGACGAACTCGACTCCGTCATGACCGATGTGCGCCGACTGGATCACGCCGGAGTACTCGAAGGTGTCGACGAGCGATGGACGCGGACCAGGGAACTCGCGAAGTACCGCCTCGGTGATGCGCTCCGGCGGAGCGCGCTCGTCAACGACCGGGGAGCGCAGTCGGTGCTCGACGAAGTCGAGCGTGCCGGCGAGGACGGACGACTTCGGATGGGCGGCCTTCTGCAGCTTCCAGACGGTGGCCTTGACGCCTTCGACACACGGCTCTTCCTCGCGGACGATCGACTCGACGGGCAGCGTCCTGTTGGGGACGTCACATGGGAGGAAGTCGATCCGACGCTCGGCACGGCGCGGTGGAGCGCCGAGGTCGACATCGCAGACACGCCGACGGGCACCTGGGTGTTGGTCGTCCACATCGATGGGCCGGGTGGGTCGCGAGATGTCATCACGAAGTCGGCGCCGACGATGGCGTTCCCTCGGTGGTGGCACGACGGCCGTCCGTATCGCGTTGATCGAACCAGCCGTGGCAACGCGGTGATCCACAAGGAGAGCGAAGCACAGTGAGCGCGATCAGCGTGCGACAAGTCGAGCGTCGTCGGCCTGAGATCGGCCTGCTCCTGTCAGTCGTCGTGCCGACGCACAACGTCGAGCCCTGGATCGACGAACTGCTCGCAAGCATCTTGCGTTGCACGTTCACTTCGATGGAGGTGATCGTCGTCGACGACCATTCGTCCGACGGGACGGATGAGCGTCTCGCTGATCTTGCCGCTTCAGATCCCCGCGTCCACATCGTCCGGGCACACGGACGTGGTGGCGCTGGGGCGCGCAACACCGGCCTCGCGGTTGCTCGCGGTGAATACGTGGCGTTCGCCGACGGCGACGACATCGTGCCTGCTGGAGCGTACGAACGGCTGGTTGGATCGCTCGAGAAGACTGGGTCCGACATCGCGTTCGGGGACTGGCTCAAGTTCTCGTCGATCAAGACCTGGCAGCCGTCGAAGAACTGGCGCGTGTTCGACGAGGAGCGACCAGGAGTAGCACTGACAGAGGTTCCTGCCCTGATCCGTGGTCGGGCCGTCTGGAACAAGGTCTTCCGTCGGTCGTTCCTGCAGGAGATCGGACTCCGGTTTCCAGAAGTAGCTCGGTCGAACGACATCTTCCCGATGACGCGGTCATACCTGACGGCGCGAACGATCGACGTGCTCCCAGACTGCGTCTACCTCTACCGTGATCGTCCCGGGACCGGGTCCATGACGGCTCGAGCCGGAGCAGACGCGGCCGCCGTGAGTTACTTCACGCAGGAATCTGCGTGCGCCGAACTGATCTCCGCCTACGACGATGCTGGCGTTGCCAAGACGTACTCCTCCCTCGTGTTCGACGCGGATGCTTGGCTGCACCTCAGTCGTTTCCTCCGCGCGACACCGGCGGAGCGTGTGCGGTCAAGCGGCGCGCTCAGCGCCGTCGAACGGCTCATCGCAGCCACTCCCCACTGGTCCCTTCCCGTGGCGACTCCGCACAAGCAGGTCCTCTGGTGCCTGGTGGCTGCCGGAGAGCTCGAGGCTGCTGTCCGGTTCAACGAGCTCGAGGAGCGCGCACGCGAGCGGGACGTCTACGATGACGAGTCGTTCAACGCGTGGGTCGACTCGCTCGAGATCATCCTGGCGCGACCCGACGTGCTCGAGAAGGTTCCCAGGGCTCGACTGCTGGTTGAAGGGCTCGCGACGCTGCTCCTGCATCACGCTCACGACGTCGACCGTCGGGTGATCGACGCACTGACCGATCGAGTGGCTCGGGCGGGACTCTTCTCGCAGATCGACCCCGGCGAGATCAAACGCGGGCCAGTGCGGCAGATTGTCCTCGCGCTGCGCGCGGGGACAACGGGGGCAGCATGGCTGATCTCGACCAGCATCCGCACTCGGCTCGTTGCAGAGGAGGTCGTCCTGGATCGAGGCGGCGCGCTCCTCTCTGGCCCAAGCCTCAGCGTCGAGGGGGTTCGATTGACGTTGATCGCTCGCCCGCAGGGAGCTGGGCCGGGAAGTGTTCGTCTGCTTCCGCAGACCAGCACCGATCGCTGGGCTGTGCGCGTACCGGCAGGGTCGTTGGCCCTGGGGCGCTGGGATCTGGTCGGTGAGTTGGCGATCGGCGATGCGACGGTGGAAGTCCCCGTCGTCACGGCGCGTATGCAGCTTCCAGTACCGGAGCGAACGGATCGAATCAGGGTTCTCAGCGATCGGGCCCGCTCATGGCGAGTTGTCCTCGAGCGCCGTCGCGCGGCGACGTCCCGTGCAGCGTTGACGGTAGTTCGGCGAGTCGTGCCGCGCCGCTGACGGTCAGGGTCGTGCCCTTCCCCAACCCTGGGGCGGTGTCAAGAACTTCCCGGAACTCCGCCGCTGGTGGCGCTCACGTGTGCCTCGAGGGCGGCGTCGATCGCGTCTGCGAAGCGGACCGACACGTTCCAGGGCGAAAGACGTCGGGAGAATTCGGCGTGGGACGTGATGGGGACGGCGATGTCGGGCGAAAGCAGAGCCGACGCGATACCGGCCGCTGCGGCCTCCGGGTCGTAGAACGCTGTCCAGTCCTCGCCGTCGAACTCATCCAGGAGGTGAGGTTCGCCCGGCAGGAGCGCTCGAACTCCGAAGGTCGCAGCGAGGTGCAGACTGCCGGAGTTCAGGATCGCCCGGTACGGGTACACGGCGACGTCAGCTGCGCGGAACCACCGATCGACATCCTCATCGGGGATGAACGAGTGGTCTCTGATGACACGCACGCGGCTCGGTAGAGCCGCTTCGATAGCTGGGAGGTCCTCCGGTCGCGTACGACCCGCGAGCAGCAGGACCGTCTTCTCGGCTTCGTCCGACGGAAGGGCGTCGAGCGCTTCGAAGAGCGCGTCGAGACCCTTGTACGGCCGCATCTGTCCGAAGAAGAGCACTGCACGCTCGTCTGGGGCGACGCCGAGCGAGCGACGCGCCGATCGACGGTCTGCAGCATTCGCGTACACCCCCTGGTAGCTCGGATGAGGGATTCGCACAACGCGGTCCGCGGGGAGCGCATAGTGCTCCGCGGTCATTGCTTCGGTGGCGGGTGACAGCGCATGCACCAGATCAGCGCGCTCGGCGAGCATCTTGCACAGCTCGGTCTCCACAGGGAGGAACTTCGCGTCGTGTGGAAGCACGTTGTGGATGGTCCAGACGATCAGGACGCCGTTCTTCCGAGCCTCGTCGATCGCATCGCGGAAACGCGCCAAACGCGCGCGGGCTTCGCCGTCATCCTCGGCGCGTTGCACGATCGGAGCTGTCCAGTGCATGTGGAAGACGTCCCCAGCGCTGAGCCGGCCGAGCAACGCGACCCCGCTCGCGAACGTCGTCGCGTGCAGCAGATCGAAACCCCGCGTTCGCGGCGCCAGGTACAGGTAGTTCAGGTAGGGGTTGTCCTCCCAAGCCGGGAAGACACCGATCCGTCGAGTCGTGAGCATGGTGTTCCTCGCAGAGAGCGATCAATTGGCGAACAGGACGAGCGACAGCAACTTCCCGATACTCGGGCCGGCTTCGGCGAACGGTTCTCGCTTGTCGAGCAGGTGCCACCGTGCGTTGCTGAGTAAGGGCTCGAACGCAGGCAGCAGCTCTGTCGGCAGCACCCCGAGGAGGTCCTCCATGAGGGCCGCCAGCACATCCCGCTCGGCGGTCGAGCCGCCGAGGCCTCGGTCAGCAGCGATCGCGAGTCCGAGTTCGGTGGATCCCTGGGCCGAGTGGACGTTGCCGAAGATCTCCAGCTCGGGAACCTCCGAGTCCTGCAGCGGTCCGCCGAGTTCGGCGAGCGTGAGCGCGTGCACGGCACGGCCGGCGACGGCGTCTGGACCGTGACCGGTCCGTTCCGTGAGGAGTGCCTCGATCGCGTCGAGACCGTCCACACCGTCGAGTTGCCGGCCGATCGTCGAGACGGTCGCAGAGCTCAGACTGTGAAGCGGGTGCAGCGTCGTCGAACCGGCCCAGACCGAAGCGACGTACCGGGGCGACCGATAGGCGACATAGTGCTGCTGCGAGGACGACTGCGAGACCGGATCACAACCGATCGACCGCAGACCCTTTGCCACCTGGGCCACGTAGGCGTCACCGGCACGCCCTTCGAGGCCGGACTGTTGACGCATCTCCTCTGCCGATTGAGAGCCCCAGATCCGCCTCGCAACGGCGTTCCCTGCGGCGTCGACGCCGATGGTGCTGTCGCCGAGGGAGGGCGTCGGCTCGGACGGAGCGACGACGTCGTAGAGCCCGAGCGAGCTGGCCGCCCAGCTCGTGAGTGCTTCGTCGTCGGGGAGCGGTTGCGCGCTCTCGATGTCCTGCTCTCGTTGGCCCAGCGTGAGCCGGTCGAGCGATGACGCGGCTGCCCTGACCGCGACTCGTTCTGCGCTCCCTGAGCGACGGAGCACGTCGAGGAGGAAGTGCTCTTGCGGCGAGGAGACCAGGAGGGACGTCGGGAACTTGTCGGGCAATCCCCCCAGGACCGAGACGAGGAACGCTGCGGAAGTGCGGGCTGCCTCGATCGCGCCCGGACCCGATTCGAGGACAGTTCCGAGCGACGTCTCGTCCGCGTCGACGAGCAAGGGTCTCGTGCACTGGACGGTCACGCCGCGACCCGGCGGCACGAGCGCGATCTCACGAACGGGGGTTTCGGTCGAGAGCACCTGCGCCGTGCGCCACGACAGCCCAGTCCGCGCGAGAAGAGCCTCCGCGTTTGGGGTATTCACGAGCCCGAACCGATCACGGAGATCGGCGAGAACGAGCAACGAGTCGGAGAACGCGACGAACCCAGGGCCGTGGGCCTGCGCGATCGGGACCGTTCCGAACAGATCGTTGCCGATGCGCACTTCGCTCCGCGACCAAGTTGCCTGCACGAACGCACCCGCGGTGGCGACGGCCCGCGACCTCAGCCGCTCAGACCGCTGCCACCCTGCAGTGTCGAGGGTGAGGAACGCCGAACTCTCGGACATCGCGACACCAGTGAAGAATGAGCGGCCCCGCACCGCCTCAGCAACGTCGCGAGACACGATCCGCAGCGTGTACGTCGAGTTCAAACGTGTCGACCACTGCTCCGACGACGTCGAACGTCGAAGTTGCAGCCAGTCGTCGATCGTCCCCGCGGCAGAGTCGTCATGGACCAGGATGAGGAATCTCGACACCAGTCGATCTTAGGGTGCGTGATGCTCAGGTCCGCGGCCGTTCGAAGGCCCCGCCGTGTCGAGCGCCGTTGGATTTGAGGATTGCGCTAGTCTCACGCAGTGTCGCGTCGACGTTCCGTGAGGATCGAGATCCAGGCTCTCCGCGCTGCGGCAGTCCTCTCGGTCGTCCTCTACCATCTCTGGCCCAACCGTCTTCCCGGGGGATTCGTCGGGGTCGACGTCTTCTTCGCGATCTCGGGGTTCCTCATAACGGGTCATCTCCTCGGCGAGATCGATCGCACCGGCCGGGTGGCTGTCGGAACGTTCTGGGCCCGACGCGTGCGGCGCCTGCTCCCAGCGTCGCTCCTCGTGCTCCTCGTGACGGCACTCGGGGTTCTCCTCGTGGTGCCACGGACGTACTGGGCACAGTTCTCGCAAGCGATCCTCGGAAGCACTCTCTACGCGGAGAACTGGCTACTCGCGTCGCAGGCTGTGGATTACCTCGCGGCAGACAACACTGCGAGTCCAGTCCAGCACTTCTGGTCGCTCGGGGTCGAGGAACAGTTCTACTTGGTCTGGCCGATCATCCTGCTCCTGACGATCCTGGTCGTCCGGCGCCGCGCCCGAATCGGCGTCATCGCTGTCCTGGCTGTCCTCTTCGCGTTGTCGCTCGTCTTGTCGGTCTACACCACTGCGACCAACCCGAGCTTGGCCTACTTCGGCACGCACATCCGCGTGTGGGAGTTCGCCGCGGGCGGCCTTGTGGCGGCGCTGCAGCCAGAGGCGCTCCGTGTGGATGCGCGGGTACGTTCCTTGGTGTCGTGGGCCGGTTGGGCCGCGATCGCTGTCACGCTCCTCATCTTCACGGGCGACACCCCGTTCCCGAGCGCGACCGCCCTTCTCCCGGTTCTCGCAACGCTCGCGGTGATCGTGGCGGGTGCGCCGGAGACCGGGGACCCACGTGTCGATCGATGGTCACCGACCGGACTCATGGAGTTCGGGCCTGTCCAGCTGATCGGTGACCTGTCGTACTCCCTGTACCTCTGGCATTGGCCACTCATCGTCATCGTGCCGTTCGCGCTCGGTCACCCGCTGGGATTCGTCGACAAACTGGTCATCCTCGCGGCCGGAATCCTGTTGGCGGCACTCACGAAGCGGCTCGTCGAGGACACGACGCGGAATGCGATGCCCCGAGCGAAACGCCGGAACCTGATGACGTTCGGCGCCGCCGCCGCCGCGATGGTCTTGGTCGCAGCTGTTCCCATCGGAACAGTGCAGTACACGCAGACCGTGCAGGCGCGCAGCGCTGCGGCGGCGAGCAAGCTCGCGTCGAGCGGATCTGGGTGCTTCGGAGCTCTCGCCATGACTGCGGGGGACAAGTGCCGCGAGCAGACAGCCGCTTCTTCCCTGCTCCCTGACCGAGCCACGCTGTTCGATGACACCGGCGGAGCCTTCTCGTGTTACCGACCCGCCGGCCAGGCGACGCTGAAGCGCTGCTCGTTCGGTTCCGAGAAAGCGGACGCAGAAAAGGTCGCCCTCGTCGGGGACTCGCACGCAGCGATGCTCATCCCGGGGCTGCGCGACCGAGCAGTTGCCGCTGACTGGCACGTCGACACCTTCGTCGGCAACGGCGGCGTCTGGCGGACACCCGACTCAGTGGCTGCCGGGCCTGACCGCCAGTACCTGCAGGCGTTGCAAGACGCGCTCATCGATGGCAAGTACGACATGATCCTCACCACCGCACATCGTGATCTTCTGACCACCCCTTCGCGTCAGCGGACGATCGTTCCGGCGATCACCGGCGCGTGGACTCTCGCAGAGGATGCCGGCAGTACCGTTGTCCCGATCCTCGACAACCCCGAGATCACACCGGCGGCTCTTTCCTGTGTGACGGACGCTCCAGCCAGTCAGCAGTCGTTCGAGTCGTGTTCTGTACCCGAACGCGAAGGGCTTGGTGGTGCGGACTACAACGCCCTCGCTGCGAAGTCAGCCGGTCTCAAACCGATCGACATGCACCGGTACTTCTGTAGCGCGGGTGCATGCCCGGTGGTGGTCGGCGGCGCCATCGTGTACCGCGATGCGCACCACATGACGGCCACGTACAGCAAGACGGTCGCTCCGTTCCTCGTGGACGCAGTGCAGGAGGATGTCGGCTAGTGCGAGTGCGCTTCCTGATCGCGGGCTTGGTCGTCCTCGTGATCGCCGCCGCCACGGTGATCGTTGTGCCGTTCGTCCTCGCTGCTACTCCGCGGGGAACTGATCGTGATCGTGGTGCCGAGCGTTCGCGGTCGGCGAGTTCTCCCGCCCCGACGCCGTCCTCAGCTTCCACCGCAGATACCATCCGCGTGGCGGTCGTCGGGGACTCGCTCAGCGCGGGCTCGTCAGGTTTCCTCGGCAACGGGCTCGACGCAGGCAGCTGGATGACCTACGCGCAGGGCGGTCGGGTCGAGTACGCCGGGGGATGGGCTCACGCCGGAGCCACACCGGAGGAGATGGCCGAGGCGGTCCGGCCGCTCGGCAAGGTCGACGTGCTGGTCATCCTCGCCGGGACGAACGCCGTCCGGGTCGGTGTGTCGTTCCAACAGGAGCAGTCGGCGTACGACCAGATCGTCCGCACCATCGCGCCGCGCCGCGTGATCGTTTCGTCGATCCCGCCCTACGTACCGAATCCGACCGGCGGCATCCGGTACAACCGGATGCTGCGCGAGTACGTGCAGTCGCAAGGCTGGGATTGGTTCGATGCGTGGCGGTTCGCTCGCGACGGGAACGCCTGGAAACCAGGATTCTCAGTCGATGGCGTGCATCCGGGTTCGATCGGCGGTTACCGCGCCCTTGGCCGGACGCTGCGGTGGGAGATCCTTGCAGAAGCAGGATGAGCGGATCGTCAGATGCCGCGAACGAAGTGCTCGACCTCGTGGAGGACGCAGCAGAACGCCTCGCCGTCGACCATGAGCGCGTCCCGCCGGCGGATCGGTTCCCCGCACTCGACGCAGCGCACCGTTGCGACGTGTGCAAGGTGTCCGAGGTGATCGACGAGTGACATGACGCGAAACTACGCCGCGTACCCGTGGTGACCCCGGAGAGACGCTGACAAACCAGTCAGGCCGAGCCGTGAGACGGTCGAGTGGACGACTCGGTGCACCACCTTCAGAGAAGCGCCCGGACCACCTGCTCCGCCCCGTCCCCCGCCGGCACGACCACCGCGAAGTCCCCGTCCGCCACGACCTGCCCCGGCGCGGCCCAGACGACGTTCCGCGCGCCCGGCTGCGGCACGAACGACGCACCGGCGCGGCCGGACGCCGAGCCACCGCCGACCACGGTCACGGTCACCTCGTCGATCCCGCTGGACCCCCGGTACCAGGACGTCGGCATGTCGACCGCCGCGGTGTGGCCGGCGGCCTCCAGTGCGGCGACGAGCGCCGTGACGTCCGCCACGCGGGTCCCGTCGTGCTTGATCGCGACGCGGAGCCCGACCGCCCCCTCCTCGCGGACGACGACCGGCCGCGACGACCGGACGTGCACGTCGTGGCCCTTCGGCAGCCCGGGTTCGACGCCGAGGTACCGGAGGCCGGCGGTGTCGTACCGGTCGACGGCGTCGGCGGCCGGGTAGCGACCGCGCCAGCGCTCGTCGAAGATCCGGCGGTTGTCGACGCGGGCGTCGTCGCGGCCGGGTGTGCGGCTCTCGTGGTGGACGACGACGGACGCCGGCACGACGACGAAGGCCGATCCGGCAGGCGAGGACTCGATGGCCCGCAGGCACAGGTCGACGTCCTCGAGGCCGTTCGCGTACACGGGGTCGAACCCGTGCCAGCGGATCAGGTCGGCGGCTCGGAAGGCGGCCGCCGCGGCGGTGATCGCGGTGAACCGGGCAGGGGAGCCCGGGTCGCCGGCGGTCGCGCCGAAGGCTCGGGACGCGTCGTGGCGCGGGTGGTCGCCGAGGAAGTGCCAGGGCAGCACCTTGTCGCCGCCGAAGACGGTGCCGGCGGTCTGGACGACGCCGTCCGGGTAGACGAGGAGCGGCTGCGCGCCGAGGACAGCACGGTCCTCGAGCGCCGCGACGAGCGGGCGGAGCCACCCGGTGGTGACCTCGGTGTCGTTGTTGAGCATGACGACGGTGCCGCCGGCGGAACGGGCGAGGCCGAGGTCGCTGCCGAGCCCGAAGTTGCGGTTGCGGTCCTCGCGCTGCAGCACGACACGGGGCTCGTCGCGGAACCACGCGCCGAGGATCGCCGACACGGACCGCGGCGACCCGTTGTCGACGAGCACGACCTCGACCCGGTCGCCGTCGTGGTCGGCCGCGCCGAGCACGGTGTCGACGGCCCGACGGGTCATCGTCCAGTCGCGGAAGACGGGCACGACCACGGACACCAGGGCGGCGTCGCGGGTGGGCGCCGCCGCGGCGAGGGCGTCCCAGTCGATGCGGTGCCGCGCGAGCGCGACCTCCTGCCACGACGCGGGCTGCGCGGACGAGACCCGCCGCGGGTCGCGGACGTTGTCGTAGTCGACGCCGATCACGGGGACGTACGCGGGGACGCCGAAGCGCTTCCCGATGCGGAGCAGCCACTCCCAGTCGATCCACCGCCGGAGCGTCTCGTCGAAGGGGCCGACGGCGGCGGCGACGTCCCGGCGGACGACGAGGGCGTTGAGGTCGATGAAGTTCCCGGCGAACAGGTCGTCGAGGGTGCCGTCCTCGCCGCGGTACGTCTCGACCGGCGCGGTGGAGTCGTCGGCGTTGTTGGCGCCGATCATCCGCACGCCGGTGTGCACCCCGGGACCGTCCGTCTCGAGCAGCGCCGACACCGCGATGGCGAGGTGCTCGGGCCGCCAGGTGTTGTCCGCGTCGAGGAACGCCACGAAGTCGCCGCGCACGGCGGCCAGCCCGGTGTTGCGCGCGGCACCGGCGCCGCCGTTCTCGCGCTCGATGAGCCGGATGCGCGGTTCGTCGGCCGCGGCCCGCCGCACGACGTCGACCGTGTCGTCACCCGACCCGTCGTCGACGAGCACGAGCTCCCACGCGGCGTGCTGCTGGGCGCGCACGGACGCGATGGCCGCGCCGACGACGTCGGCCCGGCGGTGCACCGGCATCACGACGGAGACGAGCGGCTGCTCGGCCTCGCGGCGGGCGGCCCCGCGCGGGTACCGTGCGAGGACCTCGGCGGTCTCCGGTCCGTCCCACGTCGCCCGGTAGCGACGCCGGGTCCGGTGCTGGGCCGCGGCGAACTCGCGTGCGGCCACCATGGCCGACTCGCGGACGGCGGCCCAGGTGGGCGCGGGTCCGCGACGGCCTGGAGGCACGGGGAGCGTGGTCTCGTCGGTCGCGTTCCGCAGGAAGTGGCGGAGCGCATCGAGCGTGGACGCCGGTCGGTCGGCCGCCGGCAGCGACGCCGCGTACGCGGCGGCGTCGAAGAGCGGTCCGGTCTGGAAGAGCTCCGGCCCCTCCTGGTGCAGTGCGTCGTACCAGGACATCGCGGGCACCGGCTGGTGCTCGCGCATCCACTCGTGCTCCACGAGGGGGCTGAGCGAGAGCCCCCGCTGCCCGTCGTTGTGCACGTAGAAGGCGATCGCCTCGTCGTCGGTGGCGAACGTTCGCCCGGTCTGGGCCTCGAGGTACGGGCGGTCGAGCACGTCGAACTCGCCGATGCGCCGCGCCCACCGGTCGAGCCGGTCCGTGACGGTCAGCGGCTTCTCGGGGCCCCGCAGCCCGCGTGCGAGTCGCCGGGTGAAGCGTCCGATGCCGCTCCGGTCGGCCATCAGCGACGCCCCGGCAGTCGTGCGGCGACCTTGGCGATCGCCTGACCGGTGCGGAAGGACCGACTCGTGCGCAGGTCCTCGAGCTCCCGGCGGAGTCGCGCGACCTCGGTGGCCGTGCCGCGCGCACCAACCTCGGCGGCGGCGAGGTCGAGGGGGAGCAGTGCCGCCCAGCGCCGCTCGAGGTGGGCAGAGGTGCCCTCGAGCGGGGCGAGCATGCTGTGCTCCACGCCCTCGCGGGCGCTCTCCAGCTCCTCCGGGCCCACTACGTCCGCGAACGGCCGGACGAGGGCGTCGACGCGGTCCGACCCGGCGCGGTACGGCGCGGACGACCACGGGACTGACGCGACGCCGGTCTCGACGACGACCCAGAAGGCGGCGCGGCGGTTCGCCGTGACGAGGTCGGCCGGTGTCGGGTCGACCAGCACCTGCACGGTGACGAGGTCGTCCGGGTCCGGGTCGTCGGTGGTGACCGTCCAGCCGTCCGGGGCCGGCGTGCCGGCGGGGAGCCGCGCCTCCAGGGCGAAGCCGTCCCCGAAGGCCGCGTCGATCCGCCGGGCCAGCCCCGCGGCGTCCTCGACGTGACGCAGGTCGACCGCCAGCCGCGCGGCGGGTCCCGCGGGGACGAGCACGTCGGCGAACCGCTCGGTCGCCGTCGTGCCGTGCCGCTGGTAGGCGGCGACCGCGTCCGGCAGGAAGGGGTAGCGGCGCTCGAGCTCGCGCTGGTGGGCGGCGCGGAGCGCGGACCGGTTGCCGGCGAAGCTCTTCCCGCCGGCGTGCAGGACGAGTGCCCGGTTCGCGATCTTCGCGAGCCAGCCGTGCGCGGCGATGCGGAGGCAGTAGTCGTTCTCCTCGCCGTACCCGGGGGCGAACGCCTCGTCGAACAGGCCGTGCTCGGTGACGAGCTCGCGACGGGTCAGGAAGCAGAAGCCCATCGCGACGGGGAGCACCTGCGACGCCGGCAGCAGCGGTGCGATCGCGTCCCACACCGCGCGGGTCCGTGCCTCGGTCCGCGCCGCGCCGCGGTTCGTCAGCCGGTACGGGATGCTCGCGATCGTCGCGTTGTCGCTCCTGGCGGTCACCACGCCGGTGCGGTCCTCGTCGAGGACGGCGAGCATCGCGTCGAGGAAGCCGGCGGGGGGGACCGCGTCGCTGTTCAGCAGCAGGACCGCTTCGCCGTCGGCGCCCGCGTCGAGCTCGGTCACGGCGCGGTTGCAGGTCCCGACGAACCCCAGGTTGTGGTCGTTGCGTTCGTACCGGAAGCCGGGCCGGTCCGCGATGCGCCCGAGCAGGGCGGTCTCGATCGCGTCCGCGTCGGGGCCGCAGTCGTTGACGAGCAGCACGCGGTGGCGGTCCGTGTCGAGGTGCTCGACCAACCCGTCCACGCAGCGGAGCAGGGACTCGAGATCGCCGTACACCGGGACGACGACGAGGGTGGTGCGGGTCATGCGGAGGGCTCCTCGAGGCTGGTGGCGAGTGCGTCGACGGCCGCGTCGAGCGGACCCCCGAGCGCGCCGTCGGCGAGCGGGACGGCACCGGTCGGCCCCTCGGCCGCCGCCCGCCGGACCGCGTCGGCGACGGCGAGCCCCAGGGACCGGGCGTCGGCGGGCACGGCCGTCAGGTTCGGGTGCAGGTGCGCACGGGTGTCCCGGAACTCGTTCGTGACGACGCGGGCCCCCGAGATCGCACCGTCGAACGGCGGGTGGCTCGGGTGCGGGCTGTGCTGCAGCGACAGCACGACGTTGGTGGACGCGATGAAGCGGAAGTAGTCGTCCCACGGCATCGTGCCGTGGCTGACGAGCTTCACGTCGCCGCGACCGCCGTCGAGCTCGACGTCGCCGTGCTGCTCGCCCGCCGAGTGGAACTCGACGCGCAGACCGTCGGCGGCGAGCTCCTGGACCGCCACCCGGAGCGCCGCGACCCCGAGTCGGAACAGGTTGCGGTGCTTGCTCGGACGACCGTAGAAGAGCACGCGCACGACGTCCTCGTGCCGGCGTGCGTCGGCGACGCGGTCGAGCAGCTCGAGGTCCAGGTGCGGCGCGAAGGTGCGCTCGCGCGGCACGTCGAGTGCCTCGACCTCGGCGAGGTACCGGCGCAGCGGCTCCGAGTTCACGAGCATCTGGAAGCCGGCGCGGTAGGTGGAGGCGGCGACGGCGTACTCCGTCGACCACGGGCTGAACCCGGGCTCGTAGTCCTGCACGAGGTAGACGACGCGCTCGCGGCCGATCACCCCGGCGGTGACCGCGACGTCGATCGGGTGCGCGGTCTTCCAGTGCGTGGCGATCCAGACGTCGTCGTCGCCGAACGTGGTGTCGAGGACGTCCTCGCGGCGGACCACCCGGATCCCCGGGCGGCCGTCGACGCGGGACTCCGGGAAGCGGTCGGCGACGAGGGCCTCGGCCGCGGCGGCGCTGTTGCCCGGCGTGGTCCAGCGGACCATCACCACGCGGACCGGTCGGCCGAGCCGTCCGCCGAGCGCGAGCGCCACGGCCAGTGCGGTCTGCACACCGGCGAAGGCAGCACCTTCGCGGAGCTCGTCGACCACGAGCACGACCTCGGGAGCACGGTCGGTCGTCCGGATGCCGGCGAGCGCGAGGCTCGTCTCCACCAGGCCCTCGAACGGGCGGGCGGTCAGCGGTGCACGGTCGCGCTCGCGCCGGGCCACCCCGACGTCCACGCGGGACACCGTCCGCCCGAGTCGCTCGCGGACGTCGTTCCGGTAGTGGCCGTCCCGGGCGTAGCGCTCGTTCACACGGACGAGGTCGCCGACGAGGCGTCGTGCCTTCTCGAAGTTCATCGACCCTCACGTTACTGGGCCACACGGCGTCGCTCGGTAGGATCGACACCCTCATGATGCAGCGAATCGACCTCCGCGGCGGGCTCCCCGCCCGCGCCGAACTCCTCCGACTCATGCCGCGCGCCACCGGCGACGTCTCGCACGCGGTCGACGCCGCCCGCGAGCTCGTCGACGCCGTCCGCGAGCACGGGGCGTCGGCGCTGCGCGACCAGGCCGAACGCTTCGACGGGGGAGCGCCCGCGAACGTCCGGGTCCCGGCGGCCGAGATCGCCGCGGCCGTCGCCGGTCTGACGCCGGAACTCCGCACGGCGCTCGACGAGGCGATCCGCCGGGTCCGGGCGGCGAGTGCCGCACAGGTCCCCGCCGCGTCCGTCACCACCCTGGCCGACGGTGCCGAGGTGCACCAGCGCTGGCAGCCGATGCGCCGCGTCGGGCTCTACGTGCCCGGCGGCAAGGCCGTCTACCCCTCGAGCGTCGTCATGAACGTCGTCCCCGCGCAGGTCGCCGGCGTCCGGTCCATCGCGCTCGTGTCGCCGCCGCAGCGCGCCCACGGCGGCGCGGTGCACCCGACGATCCTCGCCGCGGCCGGGCTCCTCGGCATCGACGAGGTCTACGCCATGGGCGGCGCCGGAGCCGTCGGCGCCCTGGCCCACGGTGTCGGCGAGATCGGCCTCGAGCCGGTCGACCTCGTCACCGGTCCCGGGAACAACTACGTGGCCGCGGCGAAGCGGATCGTGCGGGGCACGGTCGGCATCGACTCCGAGGCCGGCGCGACCGAGATCCTCGTGATCGCGGACGACACCGCGGACCCCGGCTACGTCGCCGCCGACCTCATCAGCCAGGCCGAGCACGACGAGCAGGCCGGCGCCGTCCTCGTGACGACGTCCGTGGCGTTCGCCGACGCGGTGGAGGCGGCCATCCCGGAACGCGCGGCGCGCGTCGGGACCGTGTCGCGCCTCCAGGTCGCGCTCGACGGACCGCAGTCCGCGATCGTGCTCGTGGACTCGCTCGCCGACGCGGCGACCGTGAGCAACGCGTACGGACCCGAGCACCTCGAGATCCAGACCGCTGACGACGACGCGGTCCTCGCCGACATCGACGCCGCCGGTGCGGTGTTCGTCGGACCGAGCACGCCCGTGAGCCTCGGCGACTACCTCGCCGGGTCGAACCACGTCCTGCCCACGGGCGGGCAGGCCCGCTTCGGGGCCGGGCTGTCCGCCTCGACGTTCCTGCGGCCCCAGCAGGTCGTCCGGTACACGCCCGACGCCCTCGCCGAGGTCGCGCCGCACATCGTCGCCCTCGCCACCGAGGAGCAGCTCCCCGCGCACGGCGCCGCCGTGACGGAGCGCACGAACCGGTAGCCTGGGCACGACATGTTCTGCCCCTTCTGCCGCCACCCGGACTCCCGCGTCGTCGACTCCCGGACGAGCGACGACGGAACCTCCATCCGCCGTCGTCGTCAGTGCCCGAACTGCGGGCGCCGTTTCTCGACCACCGAGACCGCCTCGCTCAACGTGGTGAAGCGCAACGGGGTCACCGAGCCGTTCAGCCGCGACAAGATCGTCTCCGGCGTGCGCAAGGCCTGCCAGGGGCGCCCGGTCACCGACGGCGACCTCGCGGTGCTGGCGCAGCGCGTGGAGGAGACCGTGCGCTCCTCGGGGTCGAGCCAGATCGACGCGAACGACATCGGTCTCGCGATCCTCGCACCGCTCCGCGAGCTCGACGAGGTCGCCTACCTGCGGTTCGCGAGCGTCTACCAGGCCTTCGACTCGCTCGAGGACTTCGAGGACGCCATCACCCAGCTCCGCCTCGACCACCACGGCACCTCCAGCCCGGCCGGGGCCGACGCGTGAGCGGCATCGCCGAGCGGGTCGTCCGGAACGGGTACGCCGTCGTCTTCCGCTCGGTGTTCGCCAACATGGACCCCGAGCGCGCGCACCACATCGCCTTCGCGGTGATCAAGTGGCTGCCGCGCGTGCCCGTCCTCGGTCGGGTCGTCGAGCAGTACTGCCGCCCCTCGGCCGCCGACGGCGTGACCACGATGGGGATCCACTTCCCGTCCCGCTTCGGCCTCGCCGCCGGGTTCGACAAGGACGCTCGTGGCATCGCCGGACTCGGGGTCCTCGGCTTCGGGCACGTCGAGGTCGGCACGATCACGGCGAAGCCGCAGCCCGGCAACGAGCGACCCCGGCTCTTCCGGCTCATCCCGGACCGCGCGCTCATCAACCGCATGGGGTTCAACAACCACGGCGCCGCCGCGGCCGCCCGTCGGCTCGAACGCGCCCGTCGGCACCCCGGTCGACCCGTCATCGGCGTGAACATCGGCAAGAGCCGGGTCGTCGCGGTCGAGGACGCGGTGGACGACTACCTCGAGTCCACCCGGCGGCTCGCACCGTTCGCCGACTACCTCGCGGTCAACGTCAGCTCGCCGAACACCCCGGGACTCCGCGGTCTGCAGGAGCTCGACCAGCTCCGCCCACTGCTCACCGCCGTGCGCGACGCCGCCGGCAAGACCCCGGTGCTGGTGAAGATCGCGCCGGACCTCACCGACGACCAGATCGATGCGATCGCCGGACTCGCCGTGTCGATCGGGCTCGCCGGGATCATCGCGAACAACACCACGATCTCGCGCGAGGGACTCCGGACCCCCGCGGCCGAGGTCGAGGCGATGGGCGCCGGGGGACTGTCCGGCGCACCGGTCGCCGCCCGCTCCCTCGAGGTCCTCGGTCGCGTCCGCGCCGCCGTCCCCGAGGACTTCTGCGTCATCGCGGTCGGGGGCGTCACGAGCGAGCAGGACGTGCAGGACCGGATCGACGCGGGGGCGACCCTCGTGCAGGGCTACACGGCGTTCCTCTACGAGGGGCCGACCTGGGCCGCGCGGATCAACCGGCTGCGGCGCCGGCGGTTGCGGCGCGCCGCGCGCTGAGCGCCGGGTCTCGTTCCCCGCGTCCGGGTCGCTGCGCGAGATCGCACCTCCGTCGTCGAGGTCGTGAGACACGCCGCGCGCGCTGCGGCGAGGTCGCGAGACACGCCGCGGGCGCTGCCGCGAGGTCGCGCAAGGTGCCGTCGCGCGCGCCGCGAAGCGGCACTTCTCGCGACCTCGCCGGTGCGGATCGGACGGGTCCCGCGCCCACGGGCGCGCCTGACGGACTGGAGGCGCGGGGCGGGGGTGCACCGCGCCTCCAGTCCGGTGGGTGGTCGGCGCGTCGATCCGCAGGTGGTCGGCAGCGCGACGTGCGGCTCGCGTTCGGCGAGTGGGCGGGGCGAGTGGGCACGACGTGCCGCTCAGGTTCGTCGAGCGGGCGGGAACTGCCGCTCACGTTCGACGTGCGGGCGGGGCGAGTGGGCACGACGTGCCGCTCAGGTTCGGCGAGCGGGCGAGAACTGCCGCCTGGAGGCCGCGAGCGTGACGTATTTCGCCCGCTCGGTGGGGAGGCGGCGGGCCCGCGCCGGGGCGACCCACTGCCAGCGCACGACGAAGCGCCGCCCGGCGGACCGGACGGCGCTTCGTGGAGGGGTCAGACGGTGGGGTACTGCCCGCGCTTGACCTGCGGCTTCGGCAGGCGCAGGAAGCGCAGCTGCCACGCACGCGTGAGGATGTAGAGGAACGTCCCGCGCTGCATCGTGCCGAACTTGGCCGTCAGCTTCTTGCGGAAGGACAGCCAGAGCACGAGGCAGTCGAGCACGAAGAGCGCCACGAACGCCCAGACGAGCAGCAGCGAGTACGACGCGATGACGGTCTGCGAGGCGGCGAACCCGACGATGAGGAACAGCACGAGAACCGGCATCATGATCTCGCCGACGTTCCAGCGGGCGTCGATCCAGTCGCGGACGAACTTCCGCTGCTCGCCGCGGTCCTTCGCCGGCAGGTAGCGCTCCTCGCCGTTGGCCATGCCGACCCGGGCCTTCTCGCGCTCGTTCGCGAGGCGGGCACGAGCGGCCTTCTTGTCCTCGGCGGAGCCGCCCACGATCGGACGGCGGTTGGCCGCCTCGCGCTCGCGACGGGTCGGCGTCGGACGGCCCTTCCCCTGTTCGAGGAGCTCGGCCTCGGACGGGTTGACGGTCGTGTTGGTCTTGGGGGCTGCCTTCGCCACGGTGCGTTCCTGACTGCGGTCTGCGTGCTGGATCGTCCTCTAGATTACGGGACATGACCGACACCGACCAGCACGCCGCCGCCACCGACCCCGCACTCCTCGACGCCCTCCGCGAACACGTGCAGGGATCGCTGCCCACGACGATCGCCGACCTGTCCGCCCTCGTGCGGCTCCCGTCGGTGTCCTGGTCGGCCTTCGACCCGGCGAACGTGCGGGCCAGCGCCGAGGCCGTCGCGGACCTGGCGCGGTCGACGGGCGTGTTCGCGGACGACGCCGTCCGGATCGTCCGGTCGGCGGTCGAGGGGGACACGGCGACGGTCGAGGCCGCCGGCGGCGAGCTCGGTCAGCCCGCCGTCCTCGCGGTGCGCCCGGCCCGGAACGGCAGGCCCACCGTGATGCTCTACGCCCACCACGACGTCCAGCCGCAGGGCGACGACGCGCTCTGGGAGACGCCGCCCTTCGAGCCGACCCTGCGCGGCGACCGCCTGTACGGGCGCGGCGCCTCGGACGACAAGGCCGGCGTGATGACCCACATCGCCTCGCTCCGGGCGCTGCACGCCCGGTTCGGCGACGACCTGGACCTCGGCGTGGTCCTGTTCATCGAGGGCGAGGAGGAGTTCGGCTCCCGGTCGTTCCGGACGTTCCTCCGCGAGCAGCAGGAGCACCTCGCCGCCGACGTCATCGTGGTCGCGGACAGCGACAACTGGTCGACCGAGGTCCCGTCGATCACGGTGTCCCTCCGCGGGAACGTCACCTTCAAGCTGACGCTGACGACGCTCGAGCACGCGAGCCACAGCGGCATGTTCGGCGGAGCGGCTCCGGACGCCATGATCCCGATGGTGCGGCTGCTCGCCTCCCTGCACGACGACGACGGTGCCGTGGCGGTCGAGGGCCTCTCCGCGTACGAGGCCGACGTGCCGACGCGGACCGAGGACGAGCTCGCCGCCGACGCCGCACTGCTGCCGGGCGTGCGTCCCGTCGGTCGCGGCGAGGTCCTGTCCCGCATGTGGTTCCAGCCGTCGATCACGGTCACGGGCATGGACGTCCCGAGCGTCGCGAACGCGTCGAACACGCTGCTGCCGACGGTCTCGGCGCGGGTCTCGGTGCGCGTCGCGCCCGGGCAGGCCGCGACCGACGCGTACGCGGCGGTGGAACGGCACCTGCGCGCGCACGTGCCGTTCGGCGCACGCCTCGAGATCACCGAGCCGGACGCCGGCGACGGCTTCCTCGTGGACACCGCCGGCTGGGCCGTCCAGGAGGCGCGGGTCGCCATGCGCGAGGGCTGGGGCAACGAGGCGGTCGAGCAGGGCATCGGCGGGTCGATCCCGTTCGTGTCGGACCTCGCCGCGCAGTTCCCGGACGCGCAGATCCTGGTCACCGGCGTCGAGGACCCGGACACCCGGGCGCACAGCCCGAACGAGTCGCAGCACCTCGGCGTGCTGCACCGGGCCATCGCCTCGGAGACGATCCTGCTGGCGCGTCTCGCGGCTCGCGGCTGACGGTGCTTACAATCGTTCCGAGCGCGGTGATCGACACCGCACGGAGGGAGACGCGCGGATGAGCGACACCATCACCGACAACGCACCGACGACCGAGGCGCCGTCGCACGGCGTCCTGCTCAGCGACGCGGCCGCGGCGAAGGTGGCGAGCCTCCTCGAGCAGGAGGGTCGCGACGACCTCCGTCTGCGTCTGGCCGTGCAGCCCGGCGGCTGCTCCGGCCTGATCTACCAGCTCTACTTCGACGAGCGCCTGCTCGACGGCGACGCCACGGCCGAGTTCGACGGCGGCGTCGAGGTCGTCGTCGACAAGATGAGCGTGCCGTACCTCGACGGTGCCTCGATCGACTTCGAGGACACCATCCAGAAGCAGGGCTTCACGATCGACAACCCCAACGCGCAGGGCAGCTGCGCGTGCGGTGACAGCTTCCACTGAGCACCCGTCGACCCGACACGAGCGGGGAGTGACCGACACGGTCGCTCCCCGCTCGTTCGTTCCCGGGCGCGGCATGCGGCACGACCAGGGAAAACCCGTCCTGGGCCGTTGCGGATAGCGGCCCGAGGTGTGTCGCGTGTGCGCGAGCGGCCCCGAGCTGCGAGTAAGCTAGGAGTGTTCCAACCAAGCTGGGAGCGAGCCATGCGCGACCTTCACGTCGCGGCCTGCTCCGGTTTCACGTTCTTCCGAGAGGTAACAGTGCGTTCGAATCGCCGTATACGTTGGGCGGCCGTCCCGGTGGCCGTCGGTCTGGTCATCGCACTGGCTGGTTGCACGCAGCAGCAGCTGAACGGATGGCTCCCCGGCACGGAGGAGACGAAGGACGTCACCAACCACACGAGCCGCATCGTCGGCCTGTGGACCACCAGCTGGGTCGTGCTCCTCGCCGTCGGTCTGATCGTGTGGGGCCTCATCATCTGGGCCGCGATCGTCTACCGCCGCCGCAAGGGCCAGACCGGCCTGCCGGTGCAGATGCGGTACAACATGCCGCTCGAGATCTTCTACACGATCGTGCCGCTCATCCTCGTGCTCGGCTTCTTCGCCTTCACCGCGAAGGACCAGACCGCGATCGAGCAGCCGTTCAAGAACGCCGACGCCACCATCCACGTCTACGGCAAGCGCTGGGCGTGGGACTTCAACTACATCAACGAGGCCGACAAGTCCAAGAGCGTCTACTACCAGGGCATCCAGGCCCAGGAAGAAGAGAACGCGAACGGCGCGATCGACGAGTCGCAGCTCCCGACCCTCTACCTGCCCAAGGGCAAGAAGGTCCACATCGAGCTCTCCTCGCGCGACGTCAACCACTCGTTCTGGATCATCGACTTCCTCTACAAGAAGGACATGATCCCCGGGAAGCAGAACGACGAGTACTTCATCCCGGAGAAGCTCGGCACCTACCAGGGCAAGTGCGCGGAGCTCTGCGGTGAGTACCACTCGCTCATGCTCTTCCAGGTGAAGGTCGTCACGCCGACCGAGTACCAGAAGTACCTCGACTCGCTCGAGAAGCAGGGCAAGGTGGGTCTGCTCGGCAACGAGTACAACACCAACACGAACGAACCGAACAACAAGGCGCCCGTGACGGCGTCCGAGAACGAGTAGGGGCTCCGTCAGATGACCACGTCGCTCGTCGGCCAGCCGGCGGCAGGCTCCACGACCCTGGACTTCCAGGCGTCGAGAGTCGGCCGCAAGGGCAACATCATCGTCCGGTGGATCACGTCCACCGACCACAAGACCATCGGGTACATGTACCTGATCGCGTCGTTCATCTTCTTCCTGCTCGCGGGTGTGATGGCCCTGGTCATCCGCGCCCAGCTCTTCGAGCCCGGCCTGCACGTGGTCGCGACGAAGGAGCAGTACAACCAGCTCTTCACGATGCACGGCACGATCATGCTGCTGCTCTTCGCGACGCCGCTGTTCTCGGGCTTCGCGAACGCGATCATGCCGCTCCAGATCGGTGCCCCCGACGTCGCGTTCCCGCGTCTCAACGGGTTCGCGTTCTGGCTCTACGTCTTCGGCGCGCTCATCGCGGTCGGTGGCTTCCTCACCCCGCAGGGTGCCGCGTCGTTCGGCTGGTTCGCCTACGCACCACTGAGTGACACGACGTTCACACCCGGCCTCGGCGGGACGCTCTGGGTCTTCGGCCTCGGCATGACCGGCTTCTCGACGATCCTCGGCGCGGTGAACTTCATCACCACGATCATCACGATGCGTGCACCGGGCATGACCATGTTCCGCATGTCGATCTTCACGTGGAACACGCTCGTCACGGCCCTGCTCGTGCTGATGGCCTTCCCGGTCCTCGCGGCGGCGCTCTTCGGCCTCGGTCTCGACCGCGTCTTCAACGCGCAGATCTTCAACCCGGCGAACGGCGGGGCGCTCCTCTGGCAGCACCTCTTCTGGTTCTTCGGCCACCCCGAGGTGTACATCATCGCGTTGCCGTTCTTCGGCATCGTCTCCGAGGTCTTCCCGGTGTTCAGCCGCAAGCCGATCTTCGGCTACAAGACCCTCGTCTACGCGACCATCTCGATCGCGGCCCTCTCGGTCACGGTGTGGGCGCACCACATGTACGTCACCGGTGGCGTCCTGCTCCCGTGGTTCTCGCTCATGACGATGCTCATCGCGGTCCCGACCGGCGTGAAGATCTTCAACTGGGTCGGCACGATGTGGCGCGGCTCGGTGACCTTCGAGACCCCGCTGCTCTGGTCGGTCGGCTTCCTCATCACCTTCACGTTCGGTGGTCTCACGGGTGTGATCCTGGCGTCGCCGCCGCTCGACTTCCACGTGTCCGACTCGTACTTCGTCGTCGCGCACTTCCACTACGTGGTCTTCGGCACCGTCGTGTTCGCGATGTTCGCCGGGTTCTACTTCTGGTGGCCGAAGTGGACCGGCAAGATGCTCAACGAGCGGCTCGGCAAGATCCACTTCTGGCTCCTGTTCATCGGCTTCCACACGACGTTCCTCATCCAGCACTGGCTGGGCGTCATCGGCATGCCGCGTCGGTACGCGACGTACCTGCCGAACGACGGGTTCACCTGGATGAACCAGCTGTCGACGATCGGCTCGATGATCCTCGCGATCTCGTTCCTGCCGTTCATCTTCAACGTCTACGTGACCGCCCGGAACGCACCGAAGGTCGCCGTGAACGACCCGTGGGGCTACGGCCGATCGCTCGAGTGGGCGACCAGCTGCCCGCCGCCGCGGCACAACTTCACGTCGATCCCGCGCATCCGTTCGGAGTCGCCGGCGTTCGACCTGAACCACCCCGAGGCCGGTGTGCCGATCGGTGTGGGCCCGGCGAAGGACGCCCCCGACGCCCCGACCTACGACGCCGCGAAGGGCGAGGTGAAGTAAGGCCATGCGCGCCAACACCAACCTGTTCTGGATCCTGTTCGTCTTCTTCATCCTCGCCGACGCGGCGTACACGATCTGGTCGCTGATCAGCTACGGCCGTCCCGAGTGGGTCGGCACGGTGTCGATCGGCCTGACCGGGATCATGTCCGCGTTCATCGCGTTCTACCTCGGCAAGGTCATGTCCTCGCAGGGCGGCGTCCTGCCCGAGGACCGTCCGGACGCCAACATCGAGGACGGCGACGCCGAGCTCGGGCACTTCAGCCCGTGGTCGTGGTGGCCGATCCTGCTCGCCGGTGCGACCGGCCTCTGCTTCCTCGGTGTCGCAGCCGGCCTCTGGATCGTGCCGATCGGGCTCGCCTGCGTGGCCGTCACCCTCGTCGGCTGGGTCTACGAGTACTACCGCGGCAACTTCGGTCACTGACCGGACCCGCAGCGCACCTGACATTCGGGCGGCACCACACCGGTGCCGCCCGAAGTGCGTCCGGACACGAACTCCCCGACCCGTTCGGGAATCAACCAGTCCGCCCACGGCTTGGCCTCAAGCGGACCACCCCCACACCAGCGAAAGGAGTCACCTCCGGTGACCGACAAGCGCACTCTCATCATCTTCGGCGCGACGGGCGACCTCGCCTCCCGCCTGCTGCTGCCGGGCCTCGGCACGTTCCTGCAGAGCGGTCGAGCGGTCCCCGTCCAGCTCATCGGCACGGGCCGCAGTGCCCGCAGCGAGGAGCAGTGGAAGGACGTCGTCACGAAGTCCTTCGCGTCGCAGGACGTGAAGGGCCCGGAGGTCGACGCGACCCTCGCCTCGACGCAGTTCATCCAGGGTGACCCGACCGACCCCGAGCACCTCAAGGCGCTCTTCGCCGCGGCCGACTCCGACGCCGAGCCGATCCTCTACTTCGCGCTCCCGCCGCAGATCGCGTCCGACATCTGCGAGGCCCTCCAGCAGGTCGAGCTCCCCGAGGGCACCACCCTCGCGTTCGAGAAGCCCTTCGGCACCGACGTCGCGAGCGCCCGTGCCCTCAACGAGACGGTCCTCAAGCTGGTGCCGGAAGAGCGAGTGCACCGCACCGACCACTTCCTCGGTCGCACCACGGTCCTCAACATCATCGGCCTGCGCTTCGCGAACCGCCTGTTCGAGCCGATCTGGAACGCCGAGAACATCGAGAAGGTCGACATCTTCTACGACGAGACCCTCGGTCTCGAGAACCGCGCCCAGTACTACGACGAGGCCGGCGCGATGGTCGACATGATCCAGTCGCACCTGCTGCAGATCCTCGGCATCGTGACGATGGACGCCCCGTCGGACATCGACGCGGTCGAGTTCCGCTCGTCGCTGGCCCGGGTGCTCCGCTCCACCGAGCTCAAGGGCGGTGACCCGAAGGTCGCCTCGCGTCGTGCCGTCTACACGGCCGGCACGATCGACGGCAAGGAGCTGCCGTCGTACCAGGACGAGGACGGCGTCGACAAGTCGCGCCAGACGGAGACGCTCGCCGAGATCTCGGTCGAGGTCGACACCGCGCGCTGGAAGGGCGTCCCGTTCACGCTGCGCTCCGGCAAGGCCCTCGGCGCCAGCCGCAAGGAGGTCCTGATCACCTTCAAGCCGGTGACGCGCCTGCCCTCCGGGCTCTCGGGTCGCCCGAAGACGGACACGCTCCGCATCGTGCTCAACCCGGACGAGATCGAGCTGACGGTGTCGGCGAACGGTGGTGGCAACCCCTTCGAGATGGGCCAGGTCACGCTGTCCTCGTCCTTCGCCGACGGCGAGCTGACCCCCTACGGCGAGGTCCTGAACGGGATCTTCCACGACGACCCGCTGCTCTCGATCCGCGGTGACGTGGCCGAGCGCTGCTGGGAGATCGTCGGGCCGGTCGTCGACGCCTGGAAGGCGGACGAGGTCCCGCTCGAGGAGTACCGCGCGGGTTCGCGCGGCCCGGCGGACTGGGAGTCCTCGTCCTGACGGACGTGACGTCGGCGCCCTGATCGGGCGCTGCTGACGGACGGGAGGCACGGTGCCGGCTGGCACCGTGCCTCCCGTCCGTCTGCGGTCGCGACCACGACGTCAGGCGGGTGTGCCCGCCCGCTCACCCTCGCCGGTCCACGACCGGGTGCCGCCGTCGTGGACGGCGAGGCGGGTGCGGTGGCCGGCGGCCGTGCCGCGGGCCCGGGCGATCGCGTCCGCCGCGGACACGAGCGTCAGGTGCGAGAGCGCCTGCGGGGTGTTCCCGATGTGGTGCCCGGTGGCGACGTCGATCTCCTCGGAGAGCATGCCGACGTCGTTCGCGTACCCGGTGAGCACGTCCATGAGCCGCTCGGCGTCGTCCACCCGGCCGGACGCGGCGTACTGCTCGACGAGCCAGAACGAACACGCGAGGAACGGGTGCTCGCTGCCGGACAGTCCGTCGAAGCCGGACGACGTGCGGTACCGGAGCACGAGTCCGTCGTCGCCGGTGCGGAGGTCCTGCTCGATCGCGGCGACCGTGCCGGTCATGCGCGGGTCGTCGGCCTTGAGGTAGCCGATCTGGGGGAGCACGAGCAGGCTCGCGTCGACCTCGTCGGTGTCGTAGTGCTGCCGGTAGCTGCCGCGCTCGGCGTTCCAGCCGTGCTCCTCGATCTCGGCGCGGACCGCTCCGCGGAGGGTGCGCCAGCGGTCGACGGGACCCTCGAGGCCGAACTCCTCGACCGCGGCGACCCCGCGGTCGAACGCCGCCCAGATCATCGCCCGCGAGTGCGTGAAGTGCCGCCTCGGGCCGCGCATCTCCCAGATGCCGTTGTCGGGCTCCTGCCAGTGCTCCTCGACGTAGCCGAGGAGCGCGCGTTGCAGCGCCCACGAGTCGGCGTTCTCCTCGACGCCGAGCTCGCGGGCGTCGTGCAGTGCGGCGAGGACCTCGCCGAAGACGTCGCCCTGGTACTGCGTGTAGGCGCCGTTGCCGACGCGGACGGGGGTCGAGGCGGCGTAGCCGGGCAGGTTCGACAGCTCGCGCTCGGGGAGCTCGCGCTCCCCGGCGATGCCGTACATGATCTGCACGTCGGCGGGGTCGCCGGCGATGGCGCGGAGGAGCCATCCGCGCCAGTGTGCCGCCTCGTCCCGGTAGCCGTGCGCGATGAGCGAGGCGAGCGCGAGGGAGGCGTCGCGCAGCCAGACGTAGCGGTAGTCCCAGTTGCGTTCGCCGCCCGGGTCCTCCGGCAGGCTCGTCGTCGCGGCGGCCACGACCCCACCGGTCTCGGCGTGGGTCATCGCGCGGAGGATCACGAGGGACCGACGGGTGGCCTCGGCGTACCGGCCGTCGGTGCGTGCGGTCGACATCCAGTCCCGCCACCAGCGCACCGTGCGGTGCAGGGCCGCGTCGACGTCGAGCGGCGCCGGCGGTTCCCGGTGCGAGGGGTACCAGGTGAGGACGGCGTCGAGCACCTCGCCGTCGTGCACGGTGCTCGTGGCGGAGTGCCGGTGGTCGTCGGCGTGGAAGCGCACGCCGCGGACGATCACGGAGCCGGGGCCGGCGGTGGCGAGCAGTGCGGGGTCCTCGTCGCCGCCGATCTGCCGCACCCAGGGGAGCGCCCGGGCGTAGTCGAAGCGGATCCGGAGCACCTGCCGGACCTCGACGGCGCCGCGCAGGCCCCGGACCCGGCGCACGATGCTCGCCCGGTGCGCCCCGATCGGCATGAACTCGGTGACCTCGACCACCCCGGTCCCCGTCGTCCACACGGTCGACAGGACGAGCGTGTCCGGGTCGTACCGGCGCTTCGCGGTCGCGTCCGGGTCGGTCGGGGCGAGGGTCCAGTGCCCGTGGTCCTCGGTGCCGAGGATCGAGGCGAAGGTCGACGGACTGTCGAACCGGGGCAGGCACGCCCAGTCGATCGTGCCGTCCCGCCCGACGAGCGCGGCGGTGTAGGTGTCGCCGATCAGGGCGTGGTCCTCGATGCGGTTCGTGGGGGTGTCAGCCGGGCTCATGGGCCGATCCAACCACCGTCGCCCCCGCTGGCGGTGGCTCCTGCTGAGGGATGGCTCAGGCCGGGTCGCTCGGATCGGCGCGCGTGATGCCGACGCGGGCGAGCTCGGACCACATGCCCGCGCCGTCCGGTGCGTAGACCCACGGAGCCTGGGACTCGCGCGAGCGTTCCTGCGCACGCGAACGACCACCGGCGAGGACGGCCTCGCTCGTGGAGAGCTGGCGGATCGCGACGCCGGCGACGTTCTCGGGGTGGGCCCGGGCGAAGTCGCCGTAGAGCGTCTCGTCGTGCTGGCCGTCGTCACCGACGAGCAGCCACTGCACGTCCGGGAAGTCCTGGGCGAGCCGTTCGAGGTTCTGCTGCTTGTGGAGCTGCCCGCTCCGGAAGAACCGGTCGTGCGTGGGGCCCCAGTCGGTCAGCAGCAGGGTGCCGGAGGGGTAGAGGTTCCGGCTCAGGAAGCGCTGCAGGGTCGGCGCGACGTTCCAGGCGCCGGTGGAGAGGTAGACCGTCGGGGCGCCCGGGTGCTGCGCGAGCACCCGTTCGTACAGGACGGACATGCCCGGGACCGGCCGGCGGGCGTGCTCCGTGAGCACGAACGAGTTCCACGCGGCCAGCATCGGGCGGGGGAGCGAGGTCACCATGACGGTGTCGTCGATGTCCGACAGCAGTCCGAAGCGGGTGTCCGGGTGCACGATGAAGACGTCCGCCTCGACGTCGCGCATGCCGCCGGCGGACAGCTTGATCGTGCGCCAGCCCGGTTCGAGGTCGATCGGCACGATGGTGTCGACGACCCCGCCGCGGTCCGACTGCACGACGTGCGAGGTGCCGCCGGCCGTGATCGTGACCTCGGCCGCGTCGACCGCGACGCTCGTGAAGCTGCGCCACCCGCGCACGCCGTAGTACGAGGCGTCGGACGCCAGCCCGCGTCGGGTGAGCAGGACGCGGCAGAGGACGCGGATCCAGCCCGGTGCGCCGTAGCCGTTGTAGGGGATCACCGTCGGCACGAGCCCGCGGCGGCGTGCGCGGTGCTCGCGGAACTCCTGGACGGCGTCCTCGATGCGGGCGGCCCGGTGGAGGATCGGCTCGGCCAGCGACGGCTCGTGGGGCGTCGGGTCGGGCATCGTGCCATCATTCCACGTCGGACCTGGCTCACGTACGACCTCACACGTGTACTGGGAGAGTCGCAGCGATATTCCAGCCGGTCTCTGCGACAGTTGGTCCGTCAGCCACCCACTTGAGAAGCGCTGCCCGCGCAAGAGGAGAACACGTGCTCGTCACCGAGGTATCGAACGCACTGCCGGGGGGATCATCACTGCTCAGGAACGAGCCGGTCCAAGCCCGCAGTTCGGCGCGCCTCGCCGGCCTCCTCGACGCGGCCGCCGGGGTGATCGACGAGATCGGGTTCGAGCGCCTGACCACCGCCATGGTCGCCGAGCGCGCCGGAGCGTCCATCGGCACGGTCTACCGCTACTTCCCGGACCGGATCGCCGTCGTCGAGGCGCTGGCGATCCGCAGCACCCAGCGACTCGCGGAGCGGTTCATCACCGCCCTCGACACCAGCGGTGCCACGACCTGGCAGCAGGCCTGCGACGCGCTCATCGACGTCACCGCCGAGATGTACCGCACCGAGCCCGGCTTCCGGGCGATCCGGTTCGGCGACGCGGCGGACACGGGCACCGGCGACGCCGAGGACCGGATGGCGGCGCTCGGCGGCGCCGTCGCACACATCATGCACGAGCGGTTCGGCATGCCGACGACCGAGCGCCTCGCCCGCACCTGGGTGGTCCTCGCCGAGTCGTCGCACGCCGTCCTCGCCCGCGCCCACCGCGACCCGGCGAACCCGGAGACCGCGCTGATCGAGGAGTACCGGACGATGAGCCGGGCCCACCTCGAAGCGGTGATCGCCGCCTCCTGACCCGCTGCGCGGCGCGCCCGAGCGGCGTCCCGACCGGTGATCCGGCGACGCCCGCACCCCGGCCAGGGGTGCGGGCGTCGCCCCGTCCGGACGCCGTTCGCGCTGTCCAGGAGGCGACACGCGCCGTCACGGGGGAACGGGTGTCGCACCCGACGGGTACTCTCACTCGGAGTCGGGCTACCTCCGAACAGAAGGGCACCCATGATCGAGTTCCGCTCGGTGCGCAAGACCTACCCGGACGGCACCAACGCGGTCGACGACTTCAGCCTCGTCATCCCCTCGAGGACCACGACGGTCTTCGTCGGGTCGAGCGGCTGTGGCAAGACCACGCTGCTCCGGATGATCAACCGCATGGTCGACCCCAGCGCAGGTGCCGTCGAGATCGACGGGGAGGACGTCGCGGGCGTCGACCCGGTCAAGCTCCGTCGGAGCATCGGCTACGTCATGCAGAACGCCGGGTTGCTGCCGCACCGCAAGGTCGTCGACAACATCGCCACGGTGCCGCTGCTCACCGGTGTCTCGAAGGCCGACGCCCGGCAGCGCGCCCTCGAGCTGATGGACACGGTGGGCCTCGACCGCGCGTTCGCGAACCGGTACCCCTCCCAGCTCTCCGGCGGACAGCAGCAGCGCGTCGGTGTGGCCCGCGGGCTCGCGGTCGACCCGAACATCCTGCTGATGGACGAGCCGTTCGGTGCCGTCGACCCGCTGGTCCGCAACGACCTGCAGGACGAGCTCATCCGGCTGCAGCGCGAGCTCGGCAAGACGGTGGTCTTCGTCACGCACGACATCGACGAGGCCTTCAAGCTCGGCGACCAGGTCGTCATCCTGAAGAAGGGCGGCGAGATCGCCCAGCTCGGCACCCCTGCCGAGATCCTGGCCGAGCCCGCCGACGACTTCGTCGCGAACTTCATCGGCGCCGGCCGTGGCCGCCGTGCGCTCCGCGTCGAGCAGACGCCGACCGGCCCGATCGTGGTCGACGGCGAGGGGCGCGCCGCCGGCGTGCTCACCGGTCCGGTGCAGGTCGTCGACGCGGCCGCGGCAGTGCCCCAGGAGACCCGGGGCGACGCGTGAACTGGGTCCTCGGCAACACGGACACGATCAGTGACAACCTGATCGCGCACGTCTGGCTGTCGATCCCGCCGATCGTCATCAGCTTCCTGCTGTCGGTCCCGATCGGCCTGCTCGTCTCGCGGCTCCGGAAGCGCAGCGGCGTCGCGCGCGGCACCGCGTCGACCATCGTCGTCGTGGCGAGCCTGCTCTACACGATCCCGGCGCTGCCGCTCTTCCTCGTCCTGCCGGCGATCATCGGCACGAGCACCCTCGACCCGGTGAACGTCGTCATCGCGATGACGATCTTCGGCGTGGCCCTGATGGCCCGGTCCGCCGCCGACGCGATCGACGCGGTGGACCAGGACGTCGTCGGGGCGTCCGAGGCGCTCGGGTACTCGCCGACGCAGCGGTTCTTCAAGGTGGAGCTGCCGCTCGCCGGTCCGGTGCTGCTGGCCGGCATCCGCGTGGTGTCGGTGTCGACGATCAGCCTCGTCACGGTCGGTGCGCTCATCGGCGTGCCGAACCTCGGCTTCCTGCTCACCGACGGGCTCAAGCGTGCCATCAGCGCCGAGATCCTCACCGGCATCGTCCTCACCATCGTCCTCGCGCTGGTGTTCGACGTGCTGCTCGTGGGGATCGGCCGGCTCGTGATGCCGTGGACGCGGGGGAGCAGCCGGTCGGCCCGTGCCGTCCGCCGTCGTGCCGCCGACGACGTCCGGGCGAACGAGGTGTCCGCATGAACCTCTTCGCACAGGGCATCGCCTGGATCTTCGACCCGGCGAACAACGTCGGCCAGAACGCCGTCGGCGTCCGGCTCTGGGAGCACGTCTGGATCACCCTGCTCGCGGTCGCGATCGCCGTGGTGATCGCGGTGCCCCTCGGTCTCGCCATCGGCCACACCGGCAGGGGCCGCTCGATCGCGGTCGGCGTCTCCGGTGGCATCCGCGCGCTGCCGACGCTCGGCCTCCTCACCCTGCTGGCGTTGGCGATCGGCCTCGGGCTCGGCGCCCCGCTCATCTCCCTCGTCGTCCTCGCCATCCCGTCGGTGCTCGCCGGCGCCTACTCGGGCGTCGAGGCGATCGACCGGGTGACGATCGACGCCGCCAAGGCGCAGGGCATGACCGGCTGGCAGGTCCTCGGCAAGGTCGAGATCCCGCTCGCCCTGCCGCTCATCGTCGGCGGCATCCGTGCGGCGGTGCTGCAGGTCGTCGCTACCGCGACCCTCGTCGGCTACATCAACGCCGGCGGACTCGGCGGCTACGCCTTCTCCGGCATCGCCAACTCCGACTACGCGGAGGTGCTCGGCGGATCCCTCCTGGTCATCGCCCTCGCCATCGCGTTCGAGATCGTCTTCGCCGCGCTGCAGCGGCTCGCCGTCCCCGCGGGTGTCTCCGCCGGGTCGGCGCGTCTGTCGCGTCGGAGCTCCCGAAGCTCAGCACCACGAGCATCAACCCCTGTGGAAGGAACCCACCCGTGATCACAGCAACGACCCGGCGTCTCGCCGCGACGATCGCCGTCGCGTCCGCGGCAGCCATCGCCCTCGCGGGCTGCTCGTCGAGCGACCCGCTCTCCTCCGGCTCCGGCGGCGGGGACTCCAAGACCATCGTCGTCGGCTCGCAGGCGTACCCGTCGAACGAGATCATCGCCGAGCTCTACGCGCAGGAGCTCGAGCACGAGGGCTTCACCGTCACGAAGAAGCTCAACATCGGTCAGCGCAAGGCGTACTGGCCCGAGATCGCGAAGGGGAGCATCAACGTCTTCCCGGAGTACAACGGCAACCTGCTGAACTACCTCCTGCAGGAGGACGGCAAGGACACCACGACCGAGACGACGACGGACGGCATCAACTCCGCGCTGAAGTCGGCGCTGCCGTCGGACGTCAAGGCGCTGCCGTCGGCCGACGCCTCCGACGCCGACACCTACACGGTGACCCAGGCGACGGCGGACAAGTACGACCTGAAGTCCATCGCCGACCTCTCGAAGATCGGCGGCACGATCTCGATCGCCGCCAACCCGGAGTTCGCGACGGCCGCCTACGGTCCGAAGGGCCTCAAGGAGAAGTACGGCATCACCGGCGAGGTCAACCAGCAGAACGACTCGGGCGGCCCGCTGACGATCAAAGCGATCCAGGACGGTGACTCGCAGGTCGCGGACATCTACTCCGCCAGCGCCTCGATCAAGACCGAGAAGCTCGTCACCCTCGAGGACCCGAAGCACCTCGTCCCGGCGAACAACGTCACCCCGATCGTGTCGAAGGACCTCGACTCGAAGGCGGCGGACGCCATCGAGAAGGTGAACAAGCTCCTCACGACCGACGCGCTCATCGAGCTCAACCGTCAGAACTCGGTCGACCAGAAGTCGGCGGCCTCCGTCGCCAAGGCGTTCCTGCAGGACAACGACCTGCTGTAGCACGCACAGCACCACAAAACGACAGGTGTCGGGCAATCTGCCCGGCACCTGTCGTCGTTGGTGCACACGGCGCATGCACCAGTGTTCCGCACGGTTGTGCCGTGCAACTCTCCTGCACGTTCGTGCAGAGCGGGTTTCTACAACTTGTCGAACCATGTGTCCGGGAGGTAACGTGGTGGTGTCCCAACGGCCAGTGACACCAGAAGTTCCCCTCCACAGGAAGCAACTGACGTGCACCAACAGCGCGCGGCGAACCGGCTCGGAAACGCCGCATGAACGACATCCTCGACCCGCTCCTCCTGTCGCGGTGGCAGTTCGGTCTGACGACGATCTACCACTTCCTCTTCGTCCCGTTGACGATCGGCATGGCCGTCGTCGTGGCCGTGTTCCAGACGGCCTGGTACCGCACGGGGCGCGCGCACTACCTCCAGCTGACCCGGTTCTTCGGGCGCATCTTCCTCATCAACTTCGCGATGGGCGTCGTGACGGGGATCGTGCAGGAGTTCCAGTTCGGCATGAACTGGTCGAACTACTCCCGCTTCGTCGGTGACGTGTTCGGCGCCCCGCTCGCGCTCGAGGGCATCCTCGCCTTCTTCTTCGAGGCGGCGTTCATCGGCATCTGGATCTTCGGGTGGGACCGCCTGCCGAAGGGGCTGCACCTCGCGAGCATCTGGTGCGTGAGCGTCGGCACCATGATGTCGGCGTACTTCATCATCGCCGCGAACGCGTTCATGCAGCACCCGGTGGGCTTCGCGATGAACGAGGCCAAGGGCCGCGCGGAGCTCACGGACATCTGGGCCGTGCTCGGCAACAAGGTCGCGCTGGCCGCCTTCCCGCACACGCTCTTCGCCTGCTTCATGGTCGCGGCCGCGGTGATCATCTCGGTCGCCGCGTACCACCTCGCGCGGAACCAGAACCTCGAGACGATGATGCCGGCGCTGAAGTTCGGCATGTGGACGATGCTCGCGGCCGGGGCGCTCACGGTCCTCACCGGCGACCAGCTCGGCCTCACCATGGTCGACACGCAGCCGATGAAGATGGCCGCGGCCGAGGCGCTCTACAACACCGCCACCGGCAAGGACGCGTCGTTCTCGATCTTCACGCTCGGCACCCCCGACGGCGTGCACGAGCTGTTCTCGATCCGCGTGCCGTACCTGCTGTCGTTCCTGTCGACGCACACCTTCAACGGCACGGTCGAGGGCATCAACGACCTGCAGGCCCAGTACTCCCAGGTCTACGGCCCGGGCGACTACAAGCCGATCATCTGGGTCACCTACTGGTCGTTCCGCTGGATGATCGCCCTCGGCGTCGGTGCGGTGCTGGTCTCGCTCGTCGGGCTCTGGCTGACCCGCAAGGGCCGGTTCCCGACGCAGCGGTGGGTCTGGCGCATCGCCACCTGGACCGTCCCGCTGCCGATGGCGGCCATGATCGTCGGCTGGATCTTCACCGAGATGGGCCGCCAGCCGTGGCTCGTGTTCGGGCTGCTCAAGACGAGCGACGGCGTCTCGCCGAACGTCACCGGGGTCGAGGTCCTCATCTCGCTCATCGTGTTCACGCTCATCTACGGCTCGCTGGCGGTGGTCGAGTTCCGGCTCATCAAGAAGGTGGCGCAGGAGGGCCCCGGCGCACCGGCCGAGGTCGACGAGGCCACCGGCGAGGTCAAGCACGAAGTGACGGTCTACTGATGGATCTCCCCGTTCTCTGGTTCGCGATCGTCGGCCTGTTCTTCGTCGGCTACTTCGTCCTCGACGGCTTCGACTTCGGGGTCGGCATGTCCCTGCCGTTCCTCGGCAAGGACGACACCGACCGCCGGGTCCTGATCAACACGATCGGGCCGGTCTGGGACCTCAACGAGACCTGGGTCATCGTCGCGGGCGCCTGCCTGTTCGCGGCCTTCCCGGAGTGGTACGCGACGATGTT
This sequence comes from Curtobacterium sp. AB451, assembly GCF_050585845.1. Lineage (NCBI taxonomy): Bacteria > Bacillati > Actinomycetota > Actinomycetes > Micrococcales > Microbacteriaceae > Curtobacterium > Curtobacterium sp. AB451. The sequence goes on along the minus strand of NZ_JBOBQG010000005.1, from coordinate 67,236 downwards.
CTCCGGGTTCTACCTGGCGCTGCTGCTCATCCTCGCGGCGCTCATCGCCCGCGGCGTCTCGTTCGAGTACCGGCACCAGAACAAGCACCTGGAGTGGAAGCGCCGGTTCGACCTGATGATCATCGTCGGCAGCGCGGTGCCGTCGTTCCTCTGGGGCGTCGCGTTCGGCAACGTGGTCCGCGGCATCCCGATGGACGCCGGCCACAACTACACCGGCACGCTGTTCGACCTGCTCAACCCGTTCGCGCTGTTCACCGGTCTCGCGACGCTGCTCGTCTTCTTCACGCACGGTGTCGTGTTCGTCGCGCTGAAGACCGAGGGCGAGATGCGGCAGCGGGCGAAGCGTCTCGCGACCCGTGCCGGCGTGCTCACGATCGTGGTGGGTGCAGCGTTCCTGGTGTGGATGGCGTTCGTGCGGTCCACCCCGACCTCGATCGTCCTGTCGGTCGTCGCCGCGCTCGCCCTCGTGCTGGCGGTGCTCTGCACGGCCTGGGGCAAGGAGGGGCGCGCGTTCGCCCTGATGGCGCTGACGATCGCCGCCATCGTTCTGGCGATGTTCACCGCGATCTTCCCGGACGTCATGCCCGCGACGAACGACCCGGCGAACAGCCTGAACGTGTACAACGCCTCGAGCGGCTCGTACACGCTGACGGTGATGAGCTGGGTGGCGCTGATCTTCGTGCCGCTCGTGCTCGCCTACCAGGCGTGGACGTACTGGATCTTCCGCAAGCGCGTGACCCGGGCCCACGTGACCCAGGCCGCGCACTAGGCGGCGACGGTGAAGCCGCTCGACCCGCGCCTGCTGCGGCTGTCGCGGACGGCCCGCGGCTTCATCGTCGCGGCCGCCGGCACCGGGGTCCTCCGCACGCTCGCGACGATCGCGATCGCGTGGGGGATCGCGGCGGCGGTGACCCTCGGCGTCGACGCGGTCCGTGACGGCAGCGTCCCGAGCGCCTTCGTCCCGGCGCTCGCGCTCCTCGGCGCGGCGTTCGTCGTCCGCGCGGTGGCCGCCTGGGCGACCGACGACCTCGCCGCCCGTGCCGCGGCGACGGTGAAGAGCGAGCTGCGGGCGACGGTCCTCGCCCGCGCGGCGGAACGCGGGCCGTCGTGGCTCGCCGAGCGTTCCAGTTCGGCGTTCGCGACCACGCTCGGCCCCGGGCTCGACGCGCTCGACGCGTACTTCGGCCGGTACCTGCCGCAGCTGGCGCTCACGGCGATCGCCACGCCGGTGCTCCTCGTGGCGATCGGCCTCGGCGACCTGACCAGTGGTCTCGTCGTGCTCTGCGCCCTGCCGGTGATCCCGGTGTTCATGATCCTCATCGGCCTCGCCACCCAGGCGCTGCAGCGGAAGCAGTCCGACGCGTTGGCGACGCTCGGCGGTGCCTTCACCGAGGCGGTCGAGGGACTGGCCACCCTCAAGGTGTTCGGCCGCGCGCGGCGCCAGGTCGGCCGGATCGGTGTCGTCACCGACGAGTACCGGCGTGGCACGATCGGTGTCCTCCGGCTCTCGTTCGTGAGCGGGTTCGCACTCGAACTGGCCGCGAGCCTGGCCGTCGCGCTCGTCGCGGTGTCGATCGGCATCCGGCTCGTCGACGGCTCGCTCGGGCTGGGCGCCGCGATGTTCGTGCTCGTGCTCGCACCCGAGGCCTTCGCCCCGATCCGCCAGGTGGGTGCGGACTTCCACGCGGCGCAGGACGGTGTCGAGGCCTCGTCGGCGGTCCTGGACGTCCTCGACGACACCACGGCACCCGCGGCACGGCCCGGCGGCCTCCCCGCGGCCGGTGACCTCGTGCTCGAGGGGCTCACCGTCCGCCGTCCCGACGTCGTGATCGGGCCGCTCGACCTGCGGGCCGGGCCGGGGACGCTCGTCGTGCTGGCCGGTCCGAGCGGCTCCGGCAAGTCCAGCCTCATCGGGGCGATCCGTGGCGCACTGCCCCACGACGGCACCGTGACCGTGCCGGGTCGAGGGGGCAGCACGGTCGCGGAGCGGACCGCCTGGGCCGACCAGCGTCCCCGACTCGTCCGCGGCACCGTCGCCGAGAACGTCGCGCTCAGCGCGACCCCCGACGACGAGGCGGTGCGCACCGCCCTGCGCGAGGCGGGGTTGGGACTCGACCCGTGGCTCCCGGTCGGCTCCGGCGGCAGCGGCCTGTCCGGCGGGCAGGCGCAGCGTGTGGCCGTCGCGCGGGCGCTGTACCGCGTCCGGCGCGCGGACACGCGACTCGTGCTGCTCGACGAGCCGACGTCCGCGCTCGACGCCGACGCCGAGGCGCACGTCGTCCGCACGCTGCGACGTCTCGCCGACGACGGCGCGGTCGTCGTCGTCGCGAGCCACCGACCCGCGGTCGTCGCGGCTGCGGACGTGCGCGTCGACGTGCGCTCCGGTGGTGCGGTCACGGTCACCCCGGTGGACGGGGTGCGAGCATGAGCCAGGAGGCACGGCAGACCCACGACGTCGGCCACCGTCCGACGCGCCGACGGCGTGGCGGCGGGGCCGCGCGGGACGACTCGGTCCTGCGGCTCGCGATGCCGCACGGCGCCGGGTGGGCGAAGGCGGTCGCCGCCGGTGCGCTCAGCGCGGTCTGCGCCGTCGCGCTGCTCGCGGCGAGCGGCTACCTCATCACCCGGGCGGCCGAGCACCCGCCGATCCTGTACCTGACGCTCGTCATGGTGGGCGTGCGTGCGTTCGCGCTCGGCCGGGCGGCCCTGCGCTACGTGGACCGCCTCGCCGGGCACGACGCGTCGTTCCGGCAGCTCGCCGTCGTCCGCACCGAGATGTACCGTCGGCTGTCCTCGGTCGCGCCGGCGGGACTCGGCGCCACCGGTCGCGGTGACCTCCTCACCCGGCTCGTCACGGACACCGACCGGCTGCAGGACCTGCCGATCCGGGTCGTCGGTCCGCTCGTGTCCGCCGGGGTGGCGGCGCTGCTCTCGGTCATCGCCGTCGCCGTCGTGTCGGTGCCGGCGGCGGTCGTGCTGCTCGTCGCCCTCGCCGTGGCCGCGCTGCTCGGCTCGGTCGTCACCCTGTCGGTCGCCAGGCGCTCCGACGAGCAGACGGCCGCGGACCGCGGCCACGTCGCCGACCTCGTGCTCGACACCGTGCGGACGCTCGACGTCTTCGCCGCGTACGGCACGCTCGACGAGCGGCTCGAGCACATCGCCGGGCTCGACGCCCGGGTGACCCGGGCAGTGCGGCGTCGGGGGACGGTCGAGTCCCTGGTCGGTGCGCTCGTCGGTCTCGTCGGGGGCGGCGCGGTCGTCGGGATCCTGGCCGTCGGCGCGCCCGCGGTGGTCACCGGAGCGCTCGACGGCCCGCTCTGGGCACTCGCCGTGTTCGTCCCGCTCGCGCTGTTCGAGGTCGTCGGCGGCGTGCCGCTCGCGGTCCTGACGTTCCGTCGGGTCCGCGCCGCGGCCGACCGGGTCGAGCGGGTCGTCCCGGCTGAGGTGCCGGCCGGCATCGTCCCCGAGCCGGACGCCGACGCCGACCCCGCCTCGCTCGTGGTCGACGGTCCGGTCACCATCGCCCTCCGCGACGTCTCGGTGCGCTGGCCCGGCGCCGCGGCCGCCGCCGTCGACCGGGTGTCGCTCGACCTGCACCCCGGCGAGGTCGTCGTCCTCGAGGGCCCGAGCGGCGCCGGCAAGTCGACGCTCGTGGACGCGCTCGTCCGGTTCGTCGACCACGAGGGTTCCTACACGCTCGACGGTGTCGAGGCGCGGGACATGCACCCCGACGCCGTCCGGGCGCGCGTCGGCCTGATCGAGCAGGACCCGTTCGTGTTCGACCAGTCGGTCCGGCAGAACCTGCTCTTCGCCCGCGACACCGCGACCGACGACGAGCTGCTCGCCGTCCTCGAGCGGGTCGGTCTCGCCGCCTGGGTCCACGGTCGCGGTGGCCTCGACGCGGGCGTGGGGGAGCGCGGGGCCCTGGTCTCCGGTGGGCAGGCGCACCGGCTCGCGCTCGCCCGGGCGCTCCTGCACGCGTTCCCGGTGCTCGTGCTCGACGAGCCGACGGCCGACATCGACCCCGACCTCGGTGACGCCGTGCTCCGCGACCTCGTCGGGGCCGCGCGGCAGGACGGCAGGACGGTCGTCATCGTGTCGCACGTGCCCGTCGCGGCGGACCTCGTCGACCGGACCCTGCGGATGCGCGACGGGCGACTCGTGGCGGCGTGAGCCGACCACCCGCCGGGGGCGGGCCGACGCCGGTGCGGTGATCCGTTCCTCCCGGCCTTATATCCTTGACCACCGGAGCGCGTCCGACGGACGTGATCCGTGCCTCCAGACTGAATGAGAGTTCCGTGACCACCGAGCCGTACCCCGAGGACCCGAACGCCTACGACTTCCGTCGTCTGCAGGAGAAGTGGCAGCCGCGCTGGGAGGAGCTCGGGCTCTTCACGACCGACCTCGACGACACGCGTCCCCGGAAGTACATCCTCGAGATGTTCCCGTACCCGTCCGGCGACCTGCACATGGGGCACGCCGAGAACTGGGCGCTCGGCGACTTCGTGGCGCGGTACTGGCGGCAGCAGGGCTTCAACGTGCTGCACCCGATCGGCTGGGACTCGTTCGGGCTGCCGGCCGAGAACGCGGCGATCAAGCGCGGGGTCGATCCGAAGGACTGGACCTACGCGAACATCGAGCAGCAGAAGGCCTCGTTCAAGCGGTACGCGCCCTCGTTCGACTGGACGACCGAGATCCACACCTCGGACCCCGAGTACTACAAGTGGAACCAGTGGCTGTTCCTCAAGATGTACGAGAAGGGCCTGGCCTACCGCAAGGACAGCTGGGTCAACTGGGACCCGGTGGACCAGACCGTCCTCGCCAACGAGCAGGTGCTGCCGGACGGCACGTCGGACCGTTCCGGCGCCGTCGTCGTCAAGAAGAAGCTGACGCAGTGGTACTTCAAGATCACCGAGTACGCCGACCGGCTGCTCGACGACCTCAACCAGCTCGAGGGTCGGTGGCCGGCGAAGGTCATCGCCCAGCAGCGCAACTGGATCGGCCGCTCGGTCGGTGCCGACGTCGACTTCGTGATCGAGGGGCGTGAGGAGCCCGTCACGGTGTTCACCACGCGTCCGGACACCATCCACGGGGTGACGTTCCTGGTCGTCGCGCCCGACTCGGACCTGGCCGCTTCGCTCGTCGAACCTGCTGACGACTCGGTGCGTTCTGCGTTCGCCGATTACCTGACCGCCACCCAGAAGACCTCCGAGATCGACCGGCAGAACGCCGACCGCCCGAAGACCGGCGTGCCGCTCGGCCGCTTCGCGATCCACCCGCTGACGGGGGAGCGCCTGCCGATCTGGGCCGCCGACTACGTCCTCGCCGACTACGGCCACGGCGCCGTCATGGCCGTGCCGGCGCACGACCAGCGCGACCTCGACTTCGCCCGGGCGTTCGACCTGCCCGTCCGCGTCGTGGTGGACACGAACGCCGCCGTGACGGGGGCGATCCCGGTGATCACGCCCGACACCGAGCTCCCGGCACTCGACCCGGTGTCCACCGGCGAGGCGCTGACCGGCACCGGTCGGATGATCAACTCCGGCCCGCTCGACGGCATGTCGAAGCAGCACGCCATCAGCGCGGCGATCTCCCTGCTCGAGGAGCGGGGCACCGGACGCGCCGCGAAGACCTACCGACTGCGCGACTGGCTCATCTCGCGGCAGCGGTTCTGGGGCACCCCGATCCCGATCATCCACGGCGCCGACGGCACCGAGCACCCGGTGCCCATGGACCAGCTGCCGGTGCGGCTGCCCGAGACCGACGGCCTCGACCTCAAGCCGAAGGGCACCTCGCCCCTCGGTGGCGCGACCGACTGGGTGAACGTCCCGAACCCCGTGGACGGCACCCCCGCGCTCCGCGACACCGACACGATGGACACCTTCGTGGACTCGTCGTGGTACTTCCTGCGCTTCCTCGCCGCGAACGACGACACGCAGGCGTTCGACCCCGCGGTCGCGCGCAAGTGGGCCCCCGTCGACCAGTACATCGGCGGCATCGAGCACGCGATCCTGCACCTGCTCTACGCGCGCTTCGTCACGAAGGTCCTGTTCGACCTCGGCTACCTCGACTTCACCGAGCCGTTCTCGGCGCTGCTCAACCAGGGCATGGTGCTGTCCGGCGGCTCGAAGATGTCGAAGTCGAAGGGCGGCGTCTCGCTCGGCGACGAGCTCGACGCGAACGGGGTCGACGCCATCCGCCTGGTGATGGGCTTCGCCGGTCCGCCGGAGGACGACATCAACTGGGAGGACGTCTCGCCGTCCGCCTCGGCACGCTTCCTCGCCCGTGCCTACCGACTGGCGCTCGACGTCACCTCGTCGCCCGACGTCGTGTGGGCGGACGGCGACCGTGCGCTGCGGCAGGTCACGCACCGCTTCCTGGCCGATGCGCCGGGGATGATGGAGTCGTTCAAGTTCAACGTCGTGATCGCGCGGCTGATGGACCTGGTGAACGTCACCCGCAAGGCGATCGACAACGGGCCCGGCGCGGCCGACCCCGCCGTGCGCGAGGCCGTCGAGACCATCACGCTCGGGCTCGCGGTCTTCGCGCCGTACGTCGGCGAGGAGATGTGGGAGAAGCTGGGCTACGAGCCGACCGTCGCCACGTACGGGTGGCGGAAGGCCGACCCGACGCTGCTCGTGCAGGAGTCGCTGACGGCGGTCGTGCAGGTCAACGGCAAGGTTCGGGACTCGTTCGAGGTGTCGAAGTCGATCGAGCCCGCGGAGCTGGAGGCCATGGCGCGGGCGTCGGCGAACGTGCAGCGGTACATCGGTGAGCGCGAGATCGTGAAGGTGATCGTGCGGGCGCCGAAGCTCGTGAACATCGCCATCAAGGGGTAGCGCTCCGGCGGGTCGGTCCGCGCGGTCCGGTCGGTCCGGGCGGTCCGGTCAGGCTGGTCGTTCTGGTCGGTCCGGTCCGTCTGGTCGTTCCGGCCCGTTCAGTCGTTCCGGTCGGTGTGGTCGTTCCGGTCGTTCCTCCACAGGCGAGCGGACCGTCCGGTGGTCCACCGGTCTCCGGGCGGGCCCCCGGTCGGGCGTGGTGCGTCCGTAGCGTGCCGGCATGTCGTCTGGTGATGGTCGGTCCGGGTCCTCGTCGTCTTCGTCCTTGTCTTCGTCCTCGTCGCGGTTCGCCGCGCTGGCGGTGTCGCCCCGTGCCACGGTGCTCCTGGCCGCCGTGGTGGTCGTCATCGCCCTGGTCGTGGTGCTGCTCGGAGCCCGATCGGGCTCGTCCGCACCGGACGACGGGGGTGGTGCGCTGACGGTCACCGGAGCGCCGTCCGTCCGGTCGTCCACCGCGGCAACGGGCGGTCCTGGGTCCCCCGGCGTCCGCGGGTCGTCGCCGTCCGCCTCGGCCGTGGCCGACCGGGTGGTGGTGCACGTCCTCGGAGCGGTCGCGCGGCCGGGCCTCGTCACCCTGGCCGCCGGCAGCCGGGTGACCGACGCGGTCGACCGGGCGGGCGGTGCGCGTGACGATGCCGACCTGAGCCGGGTGAACCTCGCGCGGGTACTGGCCGACGGGGAGCGGTTGTACGTTCCGGCGACGGGGGAGACCGCGATCCCGGAGCCCGTCGACGGTCCGCCGGGCGCGGGCGCCGACGTCGGGGCTGGGGCCACTGGTGCGTCCAGCGGCACCGTCGTCGACCTCAACTCGGCGGACCAGACCGCGCTCGAGACGCTCCCGGGGATCGGCCCGTCGCTCGCGGGTCGGATCCTCGCATGGCGTGACGAGCACGGACGCTTCGCCGCGGTGGAGGACCTGCTCGACGTCAGCGGCATCGGTGACGCTCGGTTCGCGGAGCTCCGCGACCGCGTGCGGGTCTGATCGGCCTCCCGGTGGCCGTCGAGACGACGCCCGGCGTCCGCGACCTGCGCGTGGCCCTGCCCGCGGCGGCCGCGTGGGTCGGTGCCGCGCTGCTGGTCGGGTCGCCCGAGCGTGCCGGATGGGTCGTGCTGATCGGTGCGGTGGTGGTGTGCGGCGGCATCGCCTGGCTCGTCGTCCAGCGCCCACAGCGTGCCCTCGGCCTCATCGGGATCGTCGTCGTCGCGGCGGCGTTCTGCACCGTGGTGGCGGTCGCGGTGGTGGTCGGTGACGCCCGCCGGAGTCCCGTCGCGCTGGACGGTGCGGGGACGGTCACGGTCGAGGTCGTGCTCACCCGCGACCTCGCGCCGGGGGACCGCTCGGTCGTCGGGACCCTCGTCGACGCGGGCGACACCGAGGGACTGCACGTCCCGGTCCGGGTGGTCCCGGCTGGGACCGGCGCCGACGGACCGATCGCCGCCGGCTCCCGGCTGCGCGGGGCGGCCGTGCTCGAGCCGGACGAACCGGGGAACGCCACGGCGTACGTCGCCTTCCTGCGCGGAGCCGTCCGGACCACGCCGCCGACGGGGCTGCTCGCCGCGACCGATCGGGCACGGCAGGCGTTCGTGGCGGTCACCCGGGCGCTGCCGGAACCCGGGGCGTCGTTGCTGCGGGGCCTGGCGATCGGCGACCGGAGCGGACTCGACCCCGGAACCGAGGCGGCGATGGAGACCTCGGCGCTCACCCACCTGACCGCTGTGTCCGGGTCGAACTGCGCGGTGATCGTGGGCCTCGTGGTCGTGCTCGGCCGGTTCGTCGGACTCTCCCGCGTCGCTCGCGCCGCGGCGGCGATCGCGCTCCTGGGGGCGTTCGTCGTCCTCGTCCGGCCGGATCCGTCGATCGTGCGCGCGACGGTGATGGCGGTGGTCGTCCTCGTGGTCCACCTCGCCGGTCGCCCGGTCCGGGGTGTGCCGCTGATCGCCCTGGCCGTGGTCGGCATGCTCGTCGCCGATCCCTGGTACGCCCGCTCCTTCGCGTTCGCCCTGTCGGTGCTCGCGACGAGCGGGATCGTCGTGCTCGGTCCACCGCTGACCGCGGTCCTCGCCACGCGCCTCCGGACGCCGTTGGCGGCGGCACTCGCGATCCCGGTCGCGGCCCAGGTCGCTTGCTGGCCCGTGACGATCCCGCTGTCGGCTGCGTTCCCGACCTACGCGGTGCCGGCCAACCTGCTCACCGAGCCGCTCGCGCCGATCGTCACCGTGGTCGGGCTCGGCGCCTGCGTGCTCGCGCCGCTGTGGCCGTGGGGTGCGTCGGTGCTCGCCGCCATCGCCTGGGCGCCGGCCACGGCGATCGCCGGGATCGCGCACGGCGCCGCTGCGCTCCCCGTCGCGGCGGCGCCGTGGCCCGCGGGTGTGACCGGCGTGGCGGCCGCAGCCGTCGTGAGCGCCTGCATCGCCGTCGCGATCCTGACACCGGGCGCGGTCCGGTTCCGGTTGCTCGTCGCCGCGGGTGCCGTCACGGCGATCGGACTCGTGTCGGTCGCCGTGCCGCGGATCGTCGTCCGCGCGGGGCTGCCGGGCGACTGGGCGATCGCGGCGTGCGATGTCGGGCAGGGTGACGCCGTGGTCATCCGCGGCGGGACCGGCGTCGCGATGGTGGACGTCGGGGACGACCCGGAACGGCTCGGCGCCTGCCTGGACCTCCTCGGTGTCGACCGGGTGGACCTGCTCGTCCTGACGCACTTCGACCGCGACCACGTTGGCGCGGTGGCATCGGTGACGGACCGTGTGAGGACGGCGCTGGTCGGGCCCACCGGCCGCCCCGAGGACGAGCGGGTCCGCCGGTCGCTCGTGGACGCGGGCATCGACGTCCGGACGGCTGACGACACCACCGCGGGCACGCTCGGGCCCCTGCGGTGGCGGCTGCTGTGGCCGCGTGCGGGAGCGGGGGAGAGCGGCAACGCTGCAAGCCTCGTCCTCCGCACGGAGCCCGGACCCGACTGCCCGTCGTGCGTGAGCGGGTTGTTCCTCGGCGACCTGGGGGAGACGGCGCAGCGGCGGCTCCGGGGTGTCCTCGACGCTGAGGACGCTGCCGACCGGGTCCCGATCGACGTCGTCAAGGTCTCACACCACGGATCCGCCGACCAGGACCCGCTCCTGTACCACGAGACGGCGGCAGCGGTCGGGCTCATCGGTGTCGGTGCTGACAACACGTACGGGCACCCGACCCGGTCGGCGCTCGAGATGCTCGACGCCGCCGGGACCCGGGCGTACCGGACCGATCTGCTCGGGACGATCGTGGTCGGGCGGGACGGTTCGGGCGGGCTCCGGGTGTGGACCGAGCGCTCGGCTCCCGGGTCCCCGCGGGGTGCTCCCGGGGCCCCGCAGCGCGATCCGTCGGTCCCTGCGCTCGCACCGGGTCGGGACTCCCGACGTCGGTGGCAGGCCGCCGGCGCGGTGTCCGGTGCGGGGGCGGTGTCCGGTGTCAGGTCGGTGTCCGGCGTCTGCGCGGCGTCCGGTGTCGGCGAGGGGCGTCCGGGCGGAGCGCTCGGCGTCGGCCGTCGCCCGTAGGATCGAGACATGCCCGCCAAGAAGCCCGCACGCGCCGCAGCGAAGATCGACCAGGTCCCCTGGTCGGGGATCCGCCCGGCGCCGGTCGTGCTCGTCACCGGGCCCGAGTCGTTCCTCGCCGAGCGTGCGAGCGGCGTGCTCCGCGACCTGCTCGTGGGTGAAGACCCCGCGCTCGAGGTCCACGACCTCGAAGCCGACCAGTACGCGCCGGGGCTCTTGGCGACCCTCGCGAGCCCGTCCCTGTTCGGCGAGCCGCGTCTGGTCCGGGTCACCAACGTCGAGAAGTGCACCGACGCGTTCATCACCGAGACCATCTCGTACCTCGGTGCGCCGGCGGACGACGTCACCCTCGTCCTGCGACACGGCGGCGGCGTGCGAGGGAAGAAGCTCCTCGACACGATCCGCAGCGGTGTGGGCGGCGGCATCGAGGTGCTGTGCGACGAACTCAAGCGCGAGACGGACCGGATCGACTTCGTCACCGCCGAGTTCCGGGCTGCCCGGCGCAAGATCGCCCCGTCGGCGGTGCGCACCCTCGTCGCGGCCTTCGCCGACGATCTGGCCGAGCTCGCCGCGGCGTGCCGGCAGCTCCTCGCCGACGAGGCGGCGGAGATCACGGACAAGGTCGTCGACAAGTACTACGGCGGCCGCGTCGAGACCAACGCGTTCAAGGTCGCCGACATCGCGCTCGCGGGGCGTTCGGCACCGGCCATCGTCGAACTCCGGCACGCGCTGTCCACCGGCGAGGCCCCGGTGCCGATCGTCGCGGCGTTCGCCTCGAAGATCCGCACGATGGCGAAGGTCAGCGCCTTCCGCGGCCCGAGCGGGCAGGCGGCGTCGGCGCTCGGCATGGCGCCGTGGCAGGTGCAGCGCGCTCAGCGTGACGTCGCCGGGTGGAGCGAATCCGGTCTCGCGAACGCGATCATCAGCATCGCCGAGGCCGACACCGCGGTGAAGGGCGGGTCGCGCGACGCCCACTACGCGCTCGAGGTCATGGTCCGGACCATCGCCCGGCGCGGCGAGGCGCGCTGAGCCGAGCCGCGCCTCCAGGAAGCACCGACGTGCGACAGCCCACCCGCCGGAGCTGCTCCGTCCGAGCTGCTCCGCTGGAGCCGACGGTCCGCGGCCGACCTGCCAGACCCGAGCCGGCGATCCGGACCGCTCGGATCGGCATGGCGACCGGGCACGACCCGCCGCTCAGCTCCGCCCATCGGGCGGTACCTGCTGCGCGCGCACGCCGAGCGGGACGAACACTGCCCGCTCACCGCCGGCGCCAGCACACCCCGCCGGCGCCGGCACACCACCGCCCGCGCCGGCACACCCCGCCCGCGCCGGCACACCCCGCCCTCCGCGTGGCGAACCCGCACCGCGCGAACGACGAAGGCCCCGCACCGAACGGTGCGGGGCCTTCGGACCAGAGGGTCCGTGCGTCAGAGCGACGCGACCTTCTTCGCGATGGCCGACTTGCGGTTCGCGGCCTGGTTCTTGTGGATGACGCCCTTGCTCACGGCCTTGTCGAGCTTCTTCGAGGCGAGTGTCAGGGCCGCGACGGCCTTGTCCTTGTCGCCGGCGACGACGGCCTCGTTGGTGTGACGGATGACCGTCTTGAGCTCGGAACGGTAGGCCTTGTTGCGCTCCTGGGCCTTGAGGTTGGTCTTGATGCGCTTGATCTGCGACTTGATGTTCGCCATGCGTGTTGCTCCTTGTTCGTCTCTACGGGTGGTCGCGACCGCTGGGTAGAGGGGCCCTTGGTCGCATCGCGTTCCACCCGTGGGCGGGGAACGCGGAAGCCAGCCCCCAACATTACCAGGCCGGAGCGTCTGGACCAAAGCACCGAAACGCCGAAACCGTGCCGCAACAACCGTTCGCTACCGTGACGAGCATGCCATCGCTCGCGCCCCGCATCGAGACCGTCCCCGCCTCCGGCATCCGCCGGGTGTTCGAGCAAGCAGCCCGCATGCAGTCGGACGCGGCCGACCGTGGCACCGAGGCCGACATCGCGATGCTGGTCATCGGCGAGCCGGACGTGCCCGTCGCCGCCCACATCGGTGAGGCCGCCCGTCGCGCCTGGACCGAGGACCGCACCGACTACACGCCGAACGGCGGCATCGCCCCGCTGCGGGCGGCCATCCGCGAGAAGCTCCGCCGCGAGAACCGCATCGAGGTCGACCTCGAGCAGATCTGGATGACGATCGGGGCGACGCAGGCGCTGTTCCAGGCGATGACCCTCGTGCTGAGCCCGGGCGACGAGGTCCTCGTCCCCGACCCCGGCTACACGACCTTCACGATGAACGCGCACATCATCGGGGCGACCCCGGTGCCGTACCGCCTCGAACCGCAGCACGGGTTCGAGCCGGACCTGCAGGCCCTCGAGGCGAGCATCACCGAGCGCACCCGCGTCCTCGTGGTGAACTCCCCGTCGAACCCGCTCGGCTCGGTGTTCGGCGACCAGACCCTCCGCGACCTGCTGGCATTGGCGAAGCGCCACGACCTCTGGGTGATCAGCGACGAGGTCTACGAGTACTTCACCTACGGCACCCGCCACGTCAGCCTGGCGAGCCTCGACGAGGACGACCGGGTCTTCACCGCCTTCTCGCTGAGCAAGACGTACGCGATGACGGGCGTCCGGGTCGGGTACCTCGTCACGCCGAAGGGCCTCGGCGCGACGATGCGCACCACCCAGGAGGCGATGATCAGCTGCGTCGCCGAACCCGACCAGTGGGCGGCCCTCGCGGCCATCGTGGGGGACCACTCCGCCGTGCAGGAGGCCCGGGAGCACTACCGCGCCAACCTCGACGTCGCGAAGGAGGTCCTCGACGCCGCCGGCATCCGGTACCTCGACCCGCGCGGCGCGTTCTACCTCTGGATCGACATGTCCCACGTCACCGAGGGCGACGTCGCGGAGTGGGCGCTCGCGTTCCTGCAGCGCGAGCGTGTCGCGGTCGCGCCGGGGAGCGCCTTCGGCCGGACCGGTGAGGGGTGGATCCGTGTCTGCCTCGCGGCGACCGCGGCGGACCTGCGCCGCGGGCTGGGTGCACTGCCGGCGCCGGAGCGCGTCGCCGTCTGACGCGGCGTGCGTCGGGCCTGTCCTGGCCTGGAGGCGCGGTGCGCGTCCGGCGCGCCGCGCACCGTGCTTGGTCCGCCAGCTGGTGCGCGGTTGGTTGCATGGTGCGGCGCTGAAAGCGGGCACGGAGCGGTCGCCGCTGTCGCGGGTGACGAACCTCGCACCGTGCGCCGGCCTGCCCGGCCGCGCCGCGCCTCCTGACCCGGAGGCGCGGCCCGCTCGGCCGCGGCCGCGCCTCCTCGCCTGGAGGCGCGGCGTGCGTTCGGCGCGCCGCGCACGGTGCGGGGTCCGTCAGCTGGTGCGCTATTGGTGGCGTGGTGCGGCGCCGGAAGCGCGCACGGAGCGGTCACCGCCGTTCAGAGTGACCAACCTCGCACCGTGCGCCGGCCGGACGCCGCTGCAGGCGGCGAACCTCGCACCGTGCGCCGGCCGGACCGGCCGCGCCGTGCCTCCTGTTCTGGAGGCGCGGTGCGGGTTCGCCGCGCTGCGCACGGTGCGTGGTCCGTCAGCTGGTGCGCGGTTGGTTGCATGGTGCGGCGGTGAAAGCGCGCACGGAGCGGTCGCCGCCGTCCCGGGTGACGAACCTCGCACCGTGCGCCGGTCCACCCAGACGCGCCGTGCCTCCTGACCTGCAGGCGCGGCCTGCTCTGCCGCGCCGTCCCTCCTGGCCAGGAGGCACGATGCGCGTCCGACGCGCTGCGCACGGTGCGTGGTCCGTCGGCTGGTGCAGTGTTGGTTGCTTGGTGCGGCGCAGGAAGCGCGCACGGGGCGATCGACGCCGCCGCGGGTGACGAACCTCGCACCGTGCGGCGACCTACCCGGCCGCGCCGCGCCTCCTGACTTGCGTGCGCGGCCTGCTCGGCCGCGGCCGCGCCTCCTGGCCTGGAGGCGCGGTGCGCGTTCGCCGCGCTGCGCACGGTGCGTGGTCCGTCAGCTGGTGCGCGGTTGGTTGCATGGTGCGGCGCTGGAAGCGCGCACGGGGGCGATCGCCGCCGCTGCGGGCGACGAACCTCGCACCGTGCGCCGACCGGACGCCGCCGCCGCGGGCGGCGAACCTCGCACCGTGCGCCAGCCGCCGCGCGGACGTGGGACAATCGTTCGACCGTCCGACCCACCCCGAGGAACCGTGAGCCCACAAGCATCCGCGCCGCTCGAGCCCGCCTCGACCCCGGCCGACGCGATCCGCAACTTCTGCATCATCGCGCACATCGACCACGGCAAGTCCACGCTGGCCGACCGCATGCTGCAGATCACCGGCATCGTCGAGGACCGCGCCATGCGCGCGCAGTACCTCGACCGCATGGACATCGAACGCGAGCGCGGCATCACGATCAAGTCGCAGGCCGTGCGCATGCCGTGGGAGCTCGACGGGCAGACCTTCGCGCTCAACATGATCGACACGCCCGGACACGTGGACTTCTCGTACGAGGTGTCCCGGTCGCTCGCCGCGTGCGAGGGTGCGATCCTCCTGGTCGACGCGGCGCAGGGGATCGAGGCGCAGACCCTCGCGAACCTCTACCTGGCGCTCGAGAACGACCTCGAGATCATCCCGGTGCTGAACAAGATCGACCTGCCGGCAGCAGAGCCCGACAAGTACGCGGCCGAGCTCGCGCAGCTCATCGGCGGCAAGCCGGAGGACGTCCTCCGCGTCTCCGGCAAGACCGGCGTCGGCGTGGCCGAGCTCCTCGACCGTGTGGTCGGGTCGGTGCCGCCGCCCGTCGGTGACGTCGACGCGGCGCCCCGCGCGATGATCTTCGACTCGGTGTACGACAGCTACCGCGGCGTCGTGACCTACGTGCGGATGGTGGACGGCACGATCCACCCGCGCGAGAAGGTCCAGATGATGTCGACCAAGTCGACGCACGAGATCCTCGAGATCGGTGTGTCGTCGCCCGAGCCGAAGCCGACGAAGGGCCTCAGCGTCGGCGAGGTCGGCTACCTCATCACCGGCGTGAAGGACGTCCGCCAGTCGAAGGTCGGCGACACGGTGACCACGGCGCAGAAGCCCGCGACCGAGGCGCTGGCCGGGTACACCGACCCGAAGCCGATGGTGTTCTCGGGCCTGTACCCGATCGACGGCTCCGACTACCCGGACCTCCGCGAGGCGCTCGACAAGCTCAAGCTGTCCGACGCGGCCCTCGTGTACGAGCCCGAGACGTCGGTGGCGCTCGGCTTCGGCTTCCGCTGCGGGTTCCTCGGCCTGCTCCACCTCGAGATCATCACCGAGCGCCTCAGCCGCGAGTTCGGGCTGGACCTCATCACCACCGCCCCGAGCGTGATCTACGAGGTCACGAACGAGGACGACACGGTGACCGAGGTCACGAACCCGTCCGAGTTCCCCGGCGGCCGCATCGTCGAGGTCCGCGAGCCGATGGTCCGCGCGGCCATCCTCGC
The DNA here is from genome assembly GCF_050585845.1 of Curtobacterium sp. AB451. Taxonomy (NCBI): domain Bacteria; kingdom Bacillati; phylum Actinomycetota; class Actinomycetes; order Micrococcales; family Microbacteriaceae; genus Curtobacterium; species Curtobacterium sp. AB451. The sequence goes on along the minus strand of NZ_JBOBQG010000005.1, from coordinate 51,414 downwards.
CCCGAAGGACTACGTCGGCGCGATCATGGAGCTCTGCCAGTCACGTCGCGGGTCGCTGCTCGGCATGGAGTACCTCGGCGAGGACCGCGTCGAGATCCGCTACGAGATGCCGCTCGGCGAGATCGTCTTCGACTTCTTCGACCAGCTCAAGAGCAAGACCCAGGGCTACGCGTCGCTCGACTACGAACCCACGGGCGACCAGGCTGCCGACCTCGTGAAGGTCGACATCCTGCTGCAGGGCGAACAGGTCGACGCCTTCAGTGCCATCGTGCACCGCGACAAGGCGTACGCCTACGGCACGCTCATGACCGAACGGCTCCGGAAGCTCATCCCGCGCCAGCAGTTCGAGGTGCCGATCCAGGCCGCCATCGGCGCGCGCATCATCGCCCGCGAGAGCATCCGGGCGATGCGCAAGGACGTCCTCGCGAAGTGCTACGGCGGTGACATCACCCGCAAGCGCAAGCTCCTCGAGAAGCAGAAGGAGGGCAAGAAGCGCATGAAGATGGTGGGTCGCGTCGAGGTCCCGCAGGAAGCCTTCATCGCGGCGCTCTCCGGCGACGTCGAAGAGAAGAAGAAGTAGCGGCGGGGCCGGTCAGGCGCGGCGGGCGCGAGCCCGCAGCACGGCCAGGCCCAGGGCCGGGAGGCTCGCCGCGGCCAGTCCCACGAGTGCGGTCCGCAGGATGACGAGTCCGGCGGCCGCGTCGTAGTCGGTCTCCGACCCCGCGGCGAACCCGGCCACCACGGCGCCGACGACCATCGCCAGCGTGCAGAGCCCGAGCACGGAGGGCAGCCGACGGGCCGCGTGCCGACGGACCGCGAGCACGAGGGTGACCCCGAACAGGATCACGCCCACGCCCGCGCTGCACGCCCCGAACACCGCGATGGCGTTCGCCGTCTCGAAGACGTCCGCGTCCCCCGGTGCCGTCGTGGCGTACCGCGCGGGGGCGCCGAGTCCGGCGGTCGCCCATGCGACCGCGGCCCGGGCCGTCGCGGCCAGCCCGAACGCCGCGAGCGTCAGGACGGCGAACGAGACCGTGGTGCGGTCGACGGACCGTGCGCGGTCGAGGGCGGAGCGGGGCACGCACCAACGATAGGGGCGTGGCGGACGCGTGTCGGGCCTCCCGTTCGGGGCGCGCGGGAACCGGACGGGTGGCCCGCCGTCCGGACCGTCCCGGTTCGGTCCGGGGCACGAGGGGCCAGTACAGTGGGCCGCATGAGTACCCGCGGGAGCTACCGGACCGCCCTGACGTACGGAGCCGTGGGTGCGACCCAGGCGTCGGACCTCATGACGTACCCGCCGGAGGGGTTCGTCCCGTCCGAGTCGCGGTCCCGGATCGGCCACGGCGACCAGCGCTTCGAGACCGCGGTCACGCAGGCACTGACGTGGCAGATCCAGGAGCGCAGCGGCATCCGCGTGCACGTCGAGGACCAGCCCGACGACGACGAGGTCCGCTACAACCCGGTGACCTTCGACGAGCAGGGCGTGCCGATCGCTCCGGCCTCGATCGGGACGCCCCGGGTCGAGAAGTTCGCCCCCGACGGCACGCCGCTCGTCACGGCGGGCACGAGCGCGACGCTGACGATGCACGCCTTCGGCCGGACGGTCCTGGCGCCGGTGCGGGTCGTGTCGATCATCGACGAGACCGACCGCAAGGGCTTCGCGTACGGGACGCTCGAGGGGCACCCGCTCTCGGGTGAGGAGTCGTTCGTCGTCGAGCGGACGCCGGACGGATCGGTGTGGCTGCAGATCCGGCAGTTCTCGCAGCCGTCGAGCCGGAAGTGGCAGTTCGTGGCCCCGTTGCTCCGCCGGCAGCAGAAGGTCATGGCGCAGAAGTACCTCGAAGCGCTCCGCGGCGACTGACGACCCGCACCGGCCGTCGGTGACGGCTCAGCCGAGCCAGCGGTACTCGGACACCGGCCGACCCGGTGCGCCGTACCGTGATCGGCGCTCCGCGGCCCCGGTCCCGACGAGGTGCTCGAGGTAGCGCCGGGCGACCACCCGGGAGAGCCCGAGGTGCGCGCCGGTCTCGGCGGCGGAGAGTCCGTCGGCACCGCGGAGGGCGCCGGCCACGAGGTCGAGGGTCTCCTCCGCCAGCCCCTTCGGCAGGGTCGATCGTCGGACGGGACGCAGTGCGCCGAACAGGGCGTCGATCTCGTGCTGGGTCGGCAGGCTCCCGGTGTCGGTGGCGCGCCGGTGGTACGCCCGGTACTGCTCGAGCCGCTCGTGCAGGTCCCCGGCGGTGAACGGCTTCACCAGGTAGTGCGCGACGCCGAGGGCCGCCATCCGTCGGACGGTGTCGGCATCGCGGACCGCGGTGACGGCGAACACGTCGACGCGCGCTCCCGAGCCGCGCAGCGCCCGCACGAGGTCGAGGCCGGAGCCGTCCGGCAGGGTGACGTCGACCAGGGCGAGGTCGACGCGCGCCATCACCGCCGGGTCGCGGAGTGCGGTGAGGACCGCCCGCGCCGTCGTGCACTCCGCGGTCACCCGGAAGCCCTCGACGCGTTCGACGAGGGTCCGGTGGAGCTCGAGGGTGAGCGGGTCGTCCTCGACGACCATGACGCCGATCACGGCGTGGGCTCCGCGGGCAGACGGACGACGAAGCGGGTGGGGTCGCGGTGCACCTCGACCGTGCCCCGCGCCTGGTCGACGACGGACCGGACGAGGGCGAGGCCGATGCCCCGCGTCGACGGCACGCCCGGAGCCGGAGCCGCGACCGGAGCGAGCGCCGGGACGGGGGCCGGTGCCGGGGCTGCGGCGGGGCCCGGCTCGCCGTGGGGGTCCTCGGTCGCCACCGGCTTCGTGCTCCAGCCCCGGTCGAAGACCCGCGCCAGGTCCGCGTCGGCGATCCCCGCCCCGCTGTCGACGACCTCGATCTCGAGCGCCGCCGCACCCGCGGGGGAGCGGCCCACCGGCGCGCCCGACCGACCGACCACCTGCGCGCCCGACTGCCCGCCAGACCGCCCACCCGCCAGCCCGCCCGACCGCCCGGTCGCCGGGCGCACGCCGTCGCCGACGCGGGCCGACCGCGTGTCGCGCACCGCGCCTCCCGGACCGTCCGCCCGACGGACCGCCACCCGCACCCACCGGGGTGCCGGACCGGATGCCGCCGCGTCCAGCGCGTTGTCGACCAGGTTCCCGACGACGGCGACCAGGTCCACCGGCCGCACGGCCGGCTCCGGCACGTCGGGCTCGACCTCGGCGCGCCACCCGACGTGGCGTTCGGCGGCCTGCGAGGCCTTCCCGAGCAGGAGCGCCGCGACGGTGCGGTCGCCACCGTGGACGTGGTCCACGAGGTGCTGTGCGTCCCGGGCACCCTCGGTCAGGAGCGTGACCGCCTCGTCGCTCCGGTCCAGCTCGATGAGCGTCACGGCGGTGTGCACCCGGTTCGCGTGCTCGTGCTGCTGCGCGCGCAGCGCCTCACCGAGGGTGCGCACCGACTCGTACGAGGCGACCGCGTCGCGGACCGCTCCCGGCGGCAGGTCGCCGAGGACGCGCCTGGTCGACCGTCGTGCCACCAGCGCGGACAGGACGCCGGCGAGGAACACGGCCGCGGCGACGAGCACGGCGAACGGCAGCCGTTCGGCGACCTGCGCGCCGATCCGGTCGACCGTGACGCCCGCCGCGACCCAGCCGACGACCCGGCCGTCGGCGCGCACCGGCACGATCGTCCGGACGGACGGTCCGAGCGTGCCGGTCGAGCGCTCGGTGAGCGACCGCGGCGTGCCCGGGATGGTCCCGATGTAGTGCCGGCCGACCTCGTCCGGGTCAGGGTGGGTCACGCGGATCCCCGCGGCGGTCATGATGGTGACGAAGGCGGCGCCGCTGGCACGCTCGGCCCGCGTCGCGACGGGCTGCAGGGTCCTGGAGGCGCGGCTCGGCTCCTCCTGCAGGGCCGCGACGGTCCTCGGGTCAGTCGCGAGCCCCGTGGCGACGGCGCGCGTGACGCTCGCCGCCCCGGTCTCGGCCGCCCTGCGGGCGTCGAGGACGAGCAGCACCGCCAGCAGGGCGCTGACGAGCACGACGGCGGCGGTCACGACGAGGAAGACACGGCCGGCGGTGCTGCCGGTCGGAGGACGGCGCACAGCGGCGCGCGTGCGGGGCGACCGTGCGGCAGCGGTGCGCGCCGGGGTGCGGGGGCCGCCCATGGTGTCCTCCAGACGTCGGTGTCCTGCGACCAATTCGACCACAACTCGCGTGCGGGTCGGTGCCGGCACGATGCTGTCCGGCGGACGACGACGTCCCCGAAGGAGGCAACGATGGCTCTCGACCGCACGGTCAGCCCCCGTCGCACGGGCTCTGCCCGCCGGCGCCCGGCACCGCACACCTGGCTCTACCTGTCCGTGATCGCCGCCGTGGTGCTCGGCGCACTCGTCGGGCTCGTGTTCCCCGCGTTCGCGCAGACGCTCAAGCCCCTCGGCGACGGCTTCGTCGCGCTCATCCACATGATGATCGCGCCCATCATCTTCTGCACGATCGTCGTCGGGGTCGGGTCCATCGCCAAGGCGGCGACGGTCGGGAAGATCGGTGGCCTCGCGCTCGGGTACTTCCTCGTGATGTCGACCGTCGCGCTGGCGATCGGCCTGGTTGTCGGCAACCTCGTGCACCCCGGCGACCACCTCGACATGCGGGGCTCGACCTACCAGGCGACCGGCGAGGCGTCGTCCACCCACGAGTTCGTGCTCGGGATCATCCCGACGAGCCTGTTCTCCGCCTTCACCGACGGCAGCGTGCTCCAGGTGCTGTTCGTCGCCCTGCTCGTCGGGTTCGCCGTGCAGCGGATGGGCGCCCGCGGCGAGCCCGTGATGCGCGTCGTGCGGAAGCTGCAGGAGGTCGTCTTCCGGATCCTCGGGATGGTGCTCTGGGTGGCCCCGGTCGGCGCCTTCGGTGCGATGGCCGCGGTGGTCGGCGCGACCGGTGCCGGCGCGATCGCGAGCCTCGGGCTCCTGATGGTCGCGTTCTACGTCACCTGCGTGCTGTTCATCGTCGTCGTGCTCGGCTCGCTGCTCTGGGTGGTCGCGCGCATCAACGTGCTGCGGCTCGTGCAGTACCTCGGCAAGGAGTACCTGCTCATCGTCGGGACGTCGTCGTCGGAGTCCGCCCTGCCCCGACTCATCGCCAAGATGGAGCACCTCGGCGTCGCGAAGCCGGTCGTCGGCATCACGGTCCCGACCGGGTACTCGTTCAACCTCGACGGCACCGCGATCTACCTCACGATGGCGTCGCTGTTCATCGCGAACGGCATGGGCGAGCCGATGAGCGTCGGGGAGCAGATCGGGCTGCTCGTCTTCATGGTGATCGCGTCGAAGGGGGCCGCCGGGGTGAGCGGGGCCGGGCTCGCCACCCTGGCCGGGGGACTGCAGGCGTACCGTCCGGACCTCGTGAACGGTGTCGGCGTGATCGTCGGCGTCGACCGCTTCATGTCCGAGGGACGTGCGCTGACGAACTTCACCGGCAACGCCGTGGCGACGATCCTGGTGGGCCGGTGGACGCGGCAGTTCGATGCCGAGCGTGCGCGCCGGGTGCTGGCCGGGGCGCTGCCGTTCGACGAGTCGGCGGTGCAGGGGCACGACGGTCACGACGGGGGCGAGGACGCATCCGCCGCCGAGGCCGAGCGGGAGCGCGAGCCGGAGCGGGTCTCCGCCTGACCGCGGGGCCGGCGGGCCGGCGGGGCGGCGGGGCGGCGGGGCGGCGGGGCCGGCGGGCCGGCGGGACCGCCGCCGCGGCCGGGGCCGGGGCCGCGGCCGGGCCGGGGCCGCGGCCGGTCAGCCGACCGGGCGGAGCGGCGGCAGCGCGGCGATCGCGTCCTCGATGAGCCGGGCGTCCTCGACGCAGTCGCGGGCGACGGTCACGGCGCTGGTCGCCCGGAGCGCCTCGACGTCGTACACGCCGGTCGCCACCGCGAGGAACGGGATGCCGACCGCGTCCGCCGCCTCGCCGTCCCGCGGGGTGTCCCCGACGATCACGGCCCGGGTGCCGGCGAGTGCCTCGGCCGCGCGCGCGGTCACCCCGGTGCGCTCGACCTCGGTGTCGCCGAAGAACGAGTGGTCCCAGTCGAACGCGTCCACGTCGAAGCCGGCACCCTGCAGCTTGACGCGGGCCCGGTAGGGGGAGTTGCCGGTGAGCAGACCGTTGCGCCAGCCGAGCTCGGCGAACCGCCGGACGAGACCGATCGCGCCCGGCGCCGGACTGCGGCGGTCCCCGGACACGTGCCGCTCCTCGGTCAGGTCGCGCAGGTGCCGGCTCACGGTGGGGATGAGCGTGTCGTCCAGGTCGTGCGCCCGGACGTGCTCGGCGATGAGCCCGGCGTCGGTGCGGCCGTGCTGGTGACCGACGCGCAGGACGAGGTCGCGGCCGATCGCCCGCTCGAGCGCGAGGTGGTACAGGTTGCCCGGCGACGAGGCGTTCAACACGAGGGTGCCGTCGATGTCCCACAGCACCGTGGTGGGGACGGTGTGGTGCTCCATGCCTCCATCATGACGGACAATGGAGTCCATGCCGAGTGCTCTCCCGATCGCCGACCCCGCACCCGCGGACGGCCTGGTCACCCCGGCGTCCGGTGCCGGCGACGTCCCCTTCGGCGTGTACGTGCACGTGCCGTTCTGTCGGGTCCGCTGCGGCTACTGCGACTTCAACACGTACACGGCGTCGGAGCTCCGCGGGGTCCGTCGGGACGACTACGCCGGACACGCGGTGCGCGAGATCGAGTGGGCCGCGAGCGTCCTCGACCGCTCGGGCGTCGCCCGTCGACCGGTGTCGACGGTGTTCTTCGGCGGCGGCACCCCGACGATGCTGCCCGCCTCCGACCTGGTGATGATCCTCCGCGCGATCGACGACACCTGGGGGATCGTGCCCGGTGCCGAGGTCACGACCGAGGCGAACCCCGACTCCGTGGACGAGGACGCGTTGCGGACCCTCGCCGACGGCGGCTTCACCCGGGTGAGCTACGGCATGCAGTCCGCGGTGCCGCACGTGCTCGCGACGCTCGACCGGACGCACGACCCCGAGCGCGTGCCCCTCGTGGTGGACCTCGCGAAGCAGCAGGGCCTCGACGTCTCGCTCGACCTCATCTACTCGACGCCCGGCGAGTCGCTCGACGACTGGCGCACCTCGCTCGACGCGGCCCTGGCGTGCGAGCCGGACCACGTGTCGGCCTACTCGCTCATCGTCGAGGAGGGCACCGCGATGGGCCGGATGGTCGCGCGCGGCGAGCTGCCGGCGCCGGACGACGACCTCGCGGCGGACATGTACGAGCTGGCGGACCGGGTCCTCGGTGACGCCGGCTACGCCTGGTACGAGGTCTCGAACTGGGCCCGCGGCGACCAGCACCGGAGTCGGCACAACCTGTCCTACTGGACGGGCCACGACTGGTGGGGCGTGGGCCCCGGCGCGCACTCCGCGGTGGCCGGCACCCGCTGGTGGAACGTGAAGCACCCGGCCGCGTACGCGAACCGGGTGCTGGCGGGGGAGTCGCCCGCGGCCGGACGCGAGACCCTCGACGCCGAGACCCGGTACGTCGAGCGCGTGCTGCTCGCCGCGCGGGTGCGCGGTGAGCTCGCGACCGGCGAGCTGGGCCAGGAGGCGCGGGGCCGGGTGGCCGGCCTCATCGCACGTGGACTCGTGGACGGGTCGGCCGCGGTGCGGGGACGGATCGAGTTGACCCTGCAGGGACGGCTGCTCGCGGACGCGGTGGTCCGCGAGCTGCTCGACTGAGCTACTGCTTGATGAACTCGATGGAGAGCGGGTAGCGGTAGAACTGCCCGCGGTTCGCCGCGATCGCCGCCTGGATCCCGAACACGATCGAGAGCACCCAGGCCGCGAGGATGATCAGGACGCCGATGCCGAGGAACGACGTGATCGACCCGACCGCGTACGCGATCGCCATCGTGATGTGGAAGTTCAGCGCGACGCGCGTGTGCTCGCGGACGAACCCGCCGCGGTCGCGCAGGACCAGGTAGGCCACCAGCGGCGCGATGAAGTTGAAGAAGATGCCGCCGATGTGCGTGAGCGTGGCCCAGAGGCGCTGGTCCTCGGGCGACATCGGCTGCGGCGGGGTGTACCCACCGGGGTACTGCGGGCCGCCGGGCTGCTGGGGCTGCTGTCCGTAGGTCATGCCCGAAGCGTATCCGTCGGCTGGGGAGAAGTCCCGGTCGGTCGGTGGTCGGGCGTAGGATCAGCAGTCGACACGTCCGAGTGCCAGTACGAGTGGAAGGGGTCCGGGTGGTCAGCGAACGCAGCCTCGAGGTCCTCAAGGCCATCGTGCGGGACTACGTCGCCTCGCGCGAGCCGGTCGGTTCGAAGACGATCGTCGAGCGGCACGCGTTCGGGGTCAGCGCCGCCACCATACGCAACGACATGGCCCAGCTCGAGGACGAGCAGCTCATCGCGGCCCCGCACACCTCGTCCGGTCGGGTCCCGACCGACAAGGGGTACCGGGTCTTCGTCGACCACCTCGCGGGTGCTCGGCCGCTGTCGAGCGCCCAGCGGCACGCGATCGAGACGTTCCTCGGTGCGCCGAACGACCTCGACGAGGTCCTCGGTCGGACCGTCCGGCTGCTCAGCCAGCTCACGAACCAGGTCGCCCTCGTGCAGTACCCCTCGATGGTCCGTGCACGGGTGCAGCACGTCGAGCTCGTCCGTCTCGGCGACAACCGCCTGATGGTCGTGCTCATCACCGACACCGCCCGTGTCGAGCAGCGCGTCGTCGAGACCGACGTCGCGCTCGACGAGACCGCGCTCACCGAACTCCGTGCCGTGGTGAACGGCGCGAGCGTCGGCCTGCTCCTGCAGGACGTCGCGGCGGCGCTCCGCGCAGTGCCGCAGCAGATCCGTCCGGACGTCCAGCCCCTGGCCGGGGTCGTCGTCGCGACGCTCATCGAGCAGGTCGCCGCCAACCGGCAGGACCGCCTGGTGATGGCCGGCGCGGCGAACCTCGCCAAGAGCGAGCAGGACTTCTCCGGCGGCCTCTTCCCCGTGCTCGAGGCGATCGAGGAACAGGTGACCCTGCTCCGGTTGTTCGGCGAGATGCAGATCGACGACGGTGTCGCGGCCCGGATCGGCGTGGAGAACGCCGAGTACGGGCTCGACGCGACGAGCATCGTCGCCGGCGGGTACCTCGCCGGCGGTGAGCTCGCCCGTCTCGGCGTGCTCGGGCCGACCCGCATGGACTACGGCACGAACATGGCCGCCGTGCGCGCCGTCGCACGGTACCTGTCCAAACTCCTGGGCGAACATTGACCGATCCGAACCCAACCGACTGAGGGATACGTGGCAGACCACTACGACGTCCTCGGCGTCCAGCCGGACGCCTCCGATGCCGACATCAAGAAGGCGTACCGCCGTCTGGCGCGCGAACTGCACCCGGACGTGAACCCGAGCCCGGACGCGGCCGAGCGGTTCAAGGACGTCACGCACGCCTACGACGTGCTGAGCGACCCGGAGCAGCGCCGCCGGTACGACGCCGGCCCGCAGGCCGACAGCCCGTTCGGTGGCGGCGCCGCCGGCGGCTTCAGCGACATCTTCGACGCCTTCTTCGGCGGGGGTGCCGGCGGCGGACGCGGCAACGGTCCGCGCAGTCGCGCCGAGCGCGGGCAGGACGCCCTGCTGCGCATCGACGTCGACCTCGACGAGGTCGTCTTCGGCACCCACAAGGACGTCGAGGTCGACACGGCCGTGCTCTGCGAGACCTGCGGCGGGTCCTGCTGCGCGCCCGGCACGAGCCCCCGCACGTGCGACATCTGCGGCGGGACCGGTCACATCCAGCGCCAGGTCCGCTCGCTCCTCGGCAACGTCGTGACGAGCGCGCCCTGCGGGACCTGCCGCGGGTACGGCACCGTCATCCCGAACCCGTGCCCGACGTGCCAGGGCCAGGGCCGCATCCGTGCCCGCCGCACGGTGCCGGTGGACGTCCCCGCGGGCGTCGACTCCGGTCTCCGCCTGCAGATGCCCGGTCAGGGCGAGGTCGGCCCGGCCGGCGGTCCCTCCGGTGACCTGTACCTCGAGATCCGGGTCCGCCACCACGACGTGTTCAGCCGCGACGGGGACGACCTGCTCGCCACGCTCGAGGTCGCGATGACCGACGCCGTGCTCGGGACGACCACGACGATCGACGGGCTCGACGGACCGGTCGAGCTCGAGGTCCGTCCGGGCGTGCAGAGCGCCGACGTCCTCGTGCTGAAGGACCGCGGCGTCACGAAGCTGCGCGGCAACGGCCGGGGCGACCTCCGCGTGGGGGTCCAGGTCGTGACGCCGACGAAGCTCTCGCACAAGGAACGCCAGCTCGTCGAGCAGCTCGCGAAGTCGATCAAGCCCGGGAAGCCGCAGCTCGCACGCTTCCAGCAGGGCATGTTCGGCAAGCTCCGCGACCGCTTCTTCAACCACTGATGGCGTCGCTCTACTTCGTCGGTTCGCTCGACGGCGTCTCGGTCGGCGACCCCGTCGTGCTCGACGGGGTCGAGGGGCGCCACGCGGTGTCCGTGGCCCGTGTCCGCTTGGGCGAGACCCTGCGGATCGGCGACGGGCACGGTGCCGTCGTGACCGGTGCGGTGGAGACCGTCGGTCGGGACACCCTGACGCTCACGGTCGGGACCGTCGCGGTCGAGCCGGCGCCGAGCCCCTCGCTGACCCTCGTGCAGGCGCTGGCGAAGGGCGGCCGCGACGAGATGGCGGTGCAGGCCGCGACCGAGATCGGCGTCGACCGGATCGTCCCGTGGTCGGCCGCGCGCAGCGTGTCCCGGTGGGACGGCCCGAAGGTCGACAAGGGCCGCGCGCGGTGGGCGTCGATCGCGCACGAGGCGTCGAAGCAGGCCGTGCGGTCGCGGATCCCGGACGTCGACGCCCCGGTCACCACGGCGCAGCTCGCCACGTTCCCGGGCGCTGGGCGGGTCGTCCTCGTGCTGGACCCCGTCGGCGACGTCCGGCTCTCCGAGTGGGAGCCGCCGGCCGACCTCGACGAGATCGCCCTGGTGGTGGGGCCGGAGGGCGGCATCGACGGCTCCGAGCTCGACCGGCTCGTCGCCGCGGGCGCCGTCCGGGTCCGGCTCGGCGACACCGTGCTCCGGACGTCCACGGCCGGTCCGGCCGCGCTGGCGGTCCTGCAGACGCGGCTCGGGCGCTGGTAGCGCGCGGATCGGGAAGGCGTGGCGTCGGCGCCGCGTTCTACGATGGAGCCATGAGCACCAGCACGCCCAGCATCTTCTCCCGGATCATCGCGCGCGAGATCCCGGCGACGGTCGTCGCCGAGGACGACCGCGTGATCGCCATCGAGGACATCGCGCCGAAGGCACCCGTCCACGTGCTCGTCATCCCCAAGACCGAGCAGTACCGGAACGTCACCGAGCTCGCCGCCGGCGACCCGGACCTCCTCGCCCACCTGGTCGCCACCGCGCAGCGCATCGCCGACGAGCGCGCCGGCGGCCAGTTCCGACTCGTCTTCAACACCGGCGAAGCCGCCGGTCAGACCGTGTTCCACGTGCACGCGCACGTACTCGCAGGTGAACTGCAGGAAGGCACCCTTGCCGGCTAACGAACCCGCACCCACCCCGGCCGACCCGACGGACGTGTCGGCCTCGATCCAGGTCGACGGCATCGCCATGGTGCAGCTGCTCGGCCCCCAGGACCGGCTGCTCAAGACCGTCGAACGCCAGTACCCCGGTGTCCGCGTCCTCGTGCGCGGCAACGAGGTCTCGCTGACCGGTCCCGAGCGCGACGTCACGCGCGCACACGCCCTCGTCGACGAACTCGTCGGCATGGTCCGGCGCGGGCAGGACATCGGCCCGGCCGACATCCCGGTGTCGGCGAAGCTCCTCGACGAGGACCGCAAGCCCTCCGACACCTTCGGCACGCCGATCGTGTCGAGCCGCGGCAAGTCCGTCCGGCCGAAGACCGACGGGCAGCGGGCCTACGTCGACGCAATCGACGAGAACACGATCACCTTCGGCATCGGTCCCGCCGGCACCGGCAAGACCTACCTGGCGATGGCGAAGGCCGTCCAGGCGCTGCAGCGGCGCGAGGTCACCCGGATCATCCTGACCCGTCCCGCGGTCGAGGCCGGCGAGCGGCTCGGCTTCCTGCCGGGCACCCTCACCGACAAGATCGACCCGTACCTGCGGCCGCTGTACGACGCGCTCAACGAGATGATGGACCCCGAGCTCGTCCCGAAGCTCCTGGCGGCCGGCACGGTCGAGGTGGCACCGCTGGCGTACATGCGCGGGCGCACGCTGAACGACTCGTTCGTCGTCCTCGACGAGGCGCAGAACACCACGCCCGAGCAGATGAAGATGTTCCTGACGCGGCTCGGGTTCGGGTCGAAGATGGTCGTCACGGGCGACATCACCCAGGTCGACCTGCCGGGCAACCTGTCCGGGCTCCGGCTCGTGACGCGCATCCTCGGCGAGGTCGACGACATCCACTTCGCCCGCCTCGGCAGCGAGGACGTCGTCCGGCACACGCTCGTCGGCCGGATCGTCGACGCCTACACCGTCTACGACGAGGAACGCCTCGCCGAGCAGTCCGGGTACCGCCCGGGCGGCCGGGGCAGCGCGGCCACGCCGAACCCCGCCGGTGCCAACCGCGCCGAGCGACGGGGGCGTCCGCCGCAGGACCGTCAGCGCTCCCCGTACCCCCAGAACGACCCCCGAGGAGGGAACCGGTGAGCATCGAGCTCAACAACGAGTCCGGCGTCGAGGTCGACGAGGCCGCCATCCAGCGCCTCGCCGCCTTCGCGCTCGACGCGCTCCACGTCCATGCCGACGCGGAGCTCGCGATCGTGCTCGTCGACGAGGGCGCGATGGAGCAGCTGCACGTCCGGTGGATGGACGAGCCCGGCCCGACCGACGTGCTGAGCTTCCCGATGGACGAGCTCCGCCCCGGCACCGAGGACGAGCCGACCCCGGCGGGCCTGCTCGGCGACATCGTGCTCTGCCCGCAGGTGGCCGAGGAACAGGCGAAGACCGCCGGGCACTCGAGCACCGACGAGATGCTCCTGCTGACGTGCCACGGCATCCTGCACCTGCTCGGGTTCGACCACGCCGAACCGGAAGAGAAGGCCGAGATGTTCGGGCTGCAGGGCGAGATCCTCACGGCGTTCGCCGCCCAGCGCCGAGGGCGGTGAGCTGATGCTGCTCGTCGTCGGCATGCTGACGGTCGCGTTCGTGCTGGTCGTCGTCGGCGGGCTGCTCGCCGCGTCCGACGCAGCGCTGTCCGTGCTGTCCCGGGCCGACCTCGACGAGATCGCCCGCGAGAGCGGGCACCGACGCGCGATCGAGGCGATCGGAGACGACGTCGGCGCGCACGTCAACGCGCTCAACTTCTTCCGCGTGCTGGCGGAGACCGCGGCGGCCGTCCTCGTCACGATCGCGCTCGTGATGGTGTTCGACACCTGGTGGGTCGCCCTCATCGTGGCGGCTGCCATCATGACCGCGGTGTCGTTCGTGCTGGTCGGGTCGAGTCCCCGCAGCGTCGGGCGTGCACACGCCGAACGCCTCATCGCCACGACCGGTGGGCTCGTCCGGGGCGTCCGCATCGTGCTCGGCCCGCTCGCCGGGCTCCTCGTGGCGATCGGCGACCGCGTCACGCCGGGGCGCGGGGGCAGCGCGTCGACGGTGTCGAGCGAGGAGCAGCTGCTCTCGCTCGTCGACGAGGCGACCGAGAGCAACGTCCTCGAGCAGGACGACCGCGAGCTCATCCACTCGGTGTTCGAGTTCAGCGACACCCTGGTGCGCGAGGTCATGGTCCCGCGCACCGACATGCTCACCGTGGACGGCGCGGACACCCTCGCGAGCGGCATGGAACAGTTCCTGGCCTCCGGTGTGTCCCGCATGCCCGTCACCGGTCGGGGCAGCGACGACGTGCTCGGGGTCCTGTACCTCCGCGACGTCGCCCGCGCACTCTACGAGCGGCCTGGGTCCGGCGCGCAGCGGGTCACGACGCTCCTGCGTCCGGCCGAGTTCGTCCCGGAGTCGAAGGCCGCCGACGACACCCTGCGCCACATGCAGGTCGCCAAGAACCACCTCGTGCTCGTCGTCGACGAGTACGGCGGCGTCGCCGGGCTCGTCACGATGGAGGACCTCATCGAGGAACTCGTCGGGGACATCTCCGACGAGTACGACCGCGCCGTCGTCGACCGGGTCGAGGTCGGGCCCGGCGTCTGGCGGATCTCGGCGCGACTGCCGATCGACGACCTCGGCGACCTGTTCGGCATCGAGCTCGAGGACGACGACGTCGACACCGCCGGAGGCCTGCTCACCAAGGAGCTCGGCCACCTGGCCGTGAGCGGCGAGCGTGTCACCGTGTCCGGCCTGGAACTGACGGCCGACCGGGTCGAGGGCAAGCGCCGCCACCTCATCACCGTGCTCGCCGAGCGCACACCGGGACTCGCGGACGTCGAGGACGCCTTCGACGACGCCGCATCCACCACGACGGGAACCACCACCGCATGACCGACACCACGCCAGCCGCCGCCGGACCGACCGAGCCCTACCGAGCCGGGTTCGTCTCCTTCGTCGGTCGCCCGAACGTCGGGAAGTCCACACTGACGAACGCGCTCGTCGGCCAGAAGGTCGCGATCACGTCCTCGAAGCCGCAGACCACCCGTCGGGCGATCCGGGGCATCGTGCACCGGCCGAACGGCCAGGTCATCATCGTCGACACCCCCGGTGTGCACCGTCCGCGCACCCTGCTGGGCGAGCGGCTGAACGACCTCGTGCAGTCCACGCTCGGGGACGTCGACGTCATCGGGTTCTGCGTGCCGGCGAACGAGCCGGTCGGCCCGGGGGACCGGTTCATCAACGACACGCTCGACCAGTACCCGCGGGCGAAGAAGATCGCCATCGTCACGAAGATGGACCAGGCCGCCAAGGACCGGGTCGGGGAGCAGCTGCTCGCCGTGTCGAAGCTGCGCGAGTGGGACGCCATCGTGCCGACCTCGGGCACGAGGGGCCTGCAGCTCGAGGACCTGCTCGGCGTGATCACGTCGCTGCTGCCCGAGTCGCCGCAGCTCTACGACGACTCGGCCGTGACCGAGGAGACCGACGAGGAGCGGATCGGCGAGCTCATCCGCGAAGCCGCGCTCGAGGGCGTGCGCGACGAGCTGCCGCACTCGCTCGCCGTCGTGATCGAGGACGTGGTCGAACCCGACGCGGACGACGACCCGGACGGCCCGCTGCGGATCTTCGCGAACCTGTTCGTCGAGCGGGACAGCCAGAAGGCGATCGTCATCGGCCGCAAGGGCGAGCGCCTGAAGGACGTCGGGTCGCGTGCCCGCACCGAGATCGAGGCGCTGCTCGGCGGCCGCCACGTGTACCTCAACATCCGGGTGAAGGTCGCGAAGGAGTGGCAGCGCGACCCGAAGCAGCTCGGTCGCCTCGGCTTCTGACCCGGCCACCTGCGGACGTCGACCTGCAGGCGGACGCGCACCGCGCCTCCTGACCCGCGTCAGCGTTCCAACCCGCCCGCTGCGGTGATGAGCTCGCCGAGCGCCGGACCGGCGGCGGTCGACGCGGACGGGGTGAGGTGCACGCCGTCGATCCGCAGCAGCTCGCCACCGATCGTGGCCGGGGTGCGGCCGTCCACCGCGACGAGGGGACTCGTGTCGACGAGTCGGACACCGTGCGCCGTCGCGACCCGCTCGGTGGACGCCATCCGGGAGCGCCACTCGTCGGACACCGGTCGGATGCACGACCTGGGCGTCCCGAAGCGCAGGTGGCATCGGCTGGGGTCGGCCCCGGCGGGCGGCGCAGCGAGCTGGACGACCACGGGAGTGCGGGCCGCGACCCGGTCGATCATCGCCGCGGACGCGTGTTCGAACTCCGTCGGGGTCAGTGTGCCGCCGCCGTACGCGCGCTCGAAGGGGATGCCGTCGAACCGGGTCGCCACGATCACGGCGTCGGGGGAGAGCTCGTCGATGCGATCGACGACACCCTGTTGCAGCTCGGCGCACGGGACGCCCGGCTGGACGTCGGTGGTGATGAACGGACACCCGTTGCGTGCCAGGACGACGAGCCGCCATCCGGGTCGATCGGTCCGCATCCACTCGACGAGGGCCTCCGACCAGGCCCCGGCGACGGAGTCCCCGACGAGGACGGCGGTGTGCGGTGCGTCCGTGGGCCCGAACGTGCAGGACTCCTCGGTCCGGCTGGTCCCGATCACCCCACAGGGGCGGGGTGCGGTCGCGCTGTCGGTCGGCGTGCCGCGGTGGGTGAGTGCCGTCGACCAGCTGTCCGCACGGAGCGCCTCGGCGAGCTCGCCCCGGTCGGCGGCGACGTGGGGCAGCGCACCGTTCGGCGGAGCGTCCGCGACCGCCGCGGACGGCACCGGCGTCGCGGGGACGACGGCAGCGGCGGTCAGCGCCGCGGTCGTGCAGACCACCAGCACCGTCGTCCCGGTGCGGATGCGTCGGACCCACCACGCGCCCGAGCTCGACCGGTCCCGAGTCAGGAAGGGGCGTTCGATCGCGTACGTGGACAGCTGTGCTGCCGCGAGGGCCACGGGGACCGCGGTCCACGTGGCGTCCGGTGCGACGGCGCCGACGAACACGAGGACGGGGAAGTGCCACAGGTAGAGCGAGTAGCTGATGCCGCCAAGCCAGTCCGAGACCGGGTTCTCGAGCACGATCGTTCCACCGGCCGGGGAGCCTCCGCCGACGAGCACCATGGCGGTGCCGAGCACGGCGGGGACCGCGCCCGGGAAGGGGACCCCGGCGTCCGACCCGACGAGGACGACGCTCGTGACGATCAGCACGATGCCGAGTACCGTCACGGGCAGACCGATCCGCGACGACGGGCGGGCGGTCCCGACGAGGCCGACGGCGACCACGGCACCCATCGCGAGCTCCCACGCCCTGGTGACGGTCGAGAAGTAGCCTGCGTCCCCGGTACCCGCGAGGCCCGCGGCGGCGATCGAGGCGCAGACGACCAGACCGAGGACGACGAGCATGCCGAGTCGCGCGCGTCGTTCGGTGCCACGCGGCGGGACCGGCTCCGACCAGCCGGCGCCGCGACCGGCCGCCGAACGCCGCCGGAGCAGCCAGAGCGTCAGGGCGATGAGCGCCGGCCAGACGACGTAGAACTGCTCCTCGACCGCCAGCGACCAGGTGTGCAGGAACGGCGAGACGGCGGCGTGTGCCCCGAAGTAGTCGGTGCCCTCGTGGACGAACCACCAGTTGGACATCGAGACCGAGGCAGCGGCGAGGGGCTCCAGGACCGACCGAGGATCGGCCGAGGGGAAGCAGACGACGAACACGGTGGCGGTCGTCGCGGCGACCACGACGAACGCCGGCGCGAGGCGGAGCGCTCGTCGGGTCCAGAACGCGCGGAGGTCGACCCGACCGGTCCGCGAGACCATGTCGAGCAGCGAGCGCGTGATCAGGAACCCGGACACGACGAAGAACACGTCGACACCGAGGAACCCGCCCACTGGTGACCCGAAGACGTGCTCGAGGACGACGGCCGTGATCGCCAGCGCTCGGAGCCCCTGGATGTCGCGTCGCTTCGTGTGCACCATGTAAATATATCACATATTGAATGGCAGCCAACGGGTCGCTATCGCCGGGCTGCTGACCCGGCCGCCCGCGGACGTCAACCTGCAGGCGGACGCGCACCGCGCCTCCTGGACGTACCGTGGAGCGGTGTTCCGTCCCATGCTGCGCGCGCAGGTCATCACCGACGTCGTGATCGCGGTCGTCCTCGGTGGCCTGGTGCTCGTGCTGACGGCCCGTGGGATGGACTCGCCCTTCGCGTTCCTGACGGTGGTCGGGATGACGGCAGCGCTGGCGCTCCGACGGCTGTCGCCGGGGCTCGCACTCGGCGTGGCGTGGGTGTTCGCCGTCATCGAGATGGTCACGCTGCAGATGCCGGACCTGTCGAACGCGTTCATCGCCGGCGTGGTCTACGCGACCAGTCGGTACGGCAGCAGTCGGGTGCGGCTGGCCGGGCTCCTGTCGTCGATCGGCGGTCCGGTGATCGCGGCCGTCTACCTCGGACTCGACGACTACCGCGAGCGGCTGGGCATCCAGACGGCGACGACGCCGGAGCAGGAGTCGCTGAAGGTCGCGGTCGCGTACTTCGCGATCGTGCTGCTGCTGCTCCTGCTGCCGTGGCTCGCCGGTCTCGTGCTCCGCACCCGCCGCTCCGCGAGCATGAGCCGCGAGGCCCAGCTCCTCGCCGAGCGCGACGCCGCGCGCGCCGACCGGGCGGTCGCGGTCGAGCAGGAGCGCGTCCGGATCGCCCGGGACATGCACGACATCGTCGCGCACTCGCTCGCGGTCGTGATCGCGCAGGCCGACGGCGCGCGGTACGCGTTGAAGGCGGACCCGGCGATCGCCGACGAGGCGCTCGGCACGATCTCGAGCACCGCACGACGTGCACTCGGGGACGTCCGCGAACTGCTCGGGGCACTACGACACGAGCAGGGCACCGCGCCGACCCCGGAGATCGACGACATCGACCGCCTCGTCCGCGAGATGCGGGGGATGGGCCTCGACGTGCGGGTCGAGCGCGAGGGCGACGGCGCCGGACTCCCGACGACGACCCAGCTCGCCGTGTACCGGATCGTGCAGGAGAGCCTGACGAACGCGTGGAAGCACGGTGAGCCGAACACGCCGGTGCACGCCACCCTCACGTACCGGCCCGACACCGTCGAGATCACGGTCGTGAACCGGCGCGCCGACGACGGCACGCGCGGGCCCGGCACCGGACACGGCCTGGTCGGCATGCGCGAGCGTGCCACCATGACCGGGGGGACGATGACGGCCGGACCGCGTGGCGACGACTTCGCGGTCGCGGTCCGGATGCCCTCCGTCCCCGCGAGCGGCCAGATGCCGCGCGGGCTCGTCCCGATCCCACCCCAGACCCTGCAGGAGCGCACCGGCCGATGAACGACACCCCGATCCGCGTCGCGCTCGTCGACGACCAGGCACTGTTCCGCACCGGCATCCGGATGCTCATCGACTCGCAGGCCGACCTGCAGTTCGTGGGCGAGGCCGGCGATGGTGCCGAGGGTGTCGAACTCGTGCGGCGCGGCCGACCCGACGTCGTGCTGATGGACGTGCGCATGCCCGTGATGGACGGCATCACCGCCACCGCCCGCATCGTCGAGGACAGCGGCGCGGACGGCGCGAAGGTGCTCGTGCTCACCACGTTCGACTTCGACGAGGCCGCGGCGAAGGCGATCCGGGCCGGCGCGAGCGGGTTCGTGCTGAAGGACGCCGACCCCGAGTTCCTGCTCGCCGCGATCCGCACGGTGCACGCCGGGACGGCCGTGTTCGCGGCGTCGGCGACCCGCGAGCTCCTGCGCCGCTACGAGGACACGAGCGAGCAGGCGGCCTCGGTGCCGGCCGCCTTCGAAGAGCTGACCCCCCGCGAGCGCGAGATCTTCGACCTGGCGGCGCGCGGGTTCAGCAACAGCGAGATCGCGCAGCACGAGTACGTGAGCGAGGCGACGGTGAAGACCCACATCTCGCGGGTCCTCACGAAGCTCGAGCTGCGCGACCGGGTGCGGCTCGTCGTGTTCGCGCACGAGCACGGGTTGGTCGCGAAGGCCGACTGACCGCGGGCGCGCTCGCGCGGCGGCCCGCGCCCGCCCGCGGGGCGGGGTGGTTCGTCTGACGGACCGTCATCCGAGCGGATGACTCCTCCCCAGGCAGTGGAGTCGAGCGGACGATCCACAGGAGCCGCGCGACGGACGCGGGGCGTGCCTCCCGGCCGTCATCGTGGAGTCATGACCACGAGCAGCACACCGATCATCCGTCTCGACCACGTCTCGAAGCACTACGGCGACGCCGCGCGACGGGTCACGGCGCTCGACGACGTGAGCGTCGACATCGGCGCGGGGGAGTTCACCGCGGTGATGGGCCCGTCGGGCTCCGGCAAGTCGACCCTGATGCACGTCGCCGCCGGGCTCGACCAGGTCTCGTCCGGTCGCATCCGGATCGACGGCGTCGACATCACCGCGTTGGGCGACAAGGACCTGACGGAACTGCGTCGTCGTCGGCTGGGGTTCGTGTTCCAGTCGTTCAACCTGGTGCCGACGCTCGACGTGCAGGAGAACATCCGGCTGCCGTTCCTGCTCGGCGGGCACAAGCCGACGCGCGAGGAGTCGGCCTGGATCGACCGTCTCGTCCAGATGCTCGGGCTGGGGAACCGGCTGACGCACCGGCCGCACCAGCTGTCGGGCGGACAGCAGCAGCGGGTGGCGATCGCCCGGGCGCTGGCCTCGCGGCCGGCGGTGGTCGTCGCGGACGAGCCGACCGGCGCGCTCGACTCGCGGACGGGCAGGGATGTGCTGCAGATCCTGCGCGGTGCGGTGACCGACTGGGGGCAGAGCGTGGTGATGGTCACGCACGACCCGGTGGCCGCGGCGAACGCGGACCGGATCCTGTTCCTCGCCGACGGCCGTGTGGTGGGGGACCGACCGGCGATGGACGCCGCGTCGATCTCCACCACGATGCTCGGGATGGAGGCCGCAGCGTGAACGGGCTCCGTGCCTTCGCGCCGACCGTCCTCGTCGCGGCCCTCGGCACCACCTTCGGATCGGCGCTCGTCATCGCGCCGGGCATCGTGACCGAGGCCCTCGGCGCCTCGGGGCTCGCCGAGCTCGGGCCGGTGAAGGCGATCCTCTCGGTCGTCGGGTGGCTCTTCCTCGGCATCGCGCTGTACGTCGGTGCGATCGTCACCGCGAACACGTGCGCGACCCTCATCGCCGGGCAGACGCGCATCATCGCGCTGCAGCGGCTGGTCGGCGCGACCGGACCCTCGCTGCGTGCGCGGATCACCCGCACCGGTCTCGTCGTCGGCGTGGTCGGCGGGCTGATCGGCGCGGTCGTCGGCACGGGCCTCTGCGCGGTGTTCGTCCTCGTGCTGCGCGCCGACGGGTTCCTGCCGGACACCGCCTACACGATGGTGCCGTGGGAGCTCGTACTCCCGGTCGCGGCGGTCGTCCTCGCCACGTGGGGTGCGTTCGCGGCTGGGTCGCGCCGGGTGCTCACCGTCACCCCGCTCGAGGCGCTCTCGTCGAGCGTCGAGCCGAGCCACGACGACGTCCGCTCCGGGATCGCCCGCACGGTGTGGGCCATCGTGCTCATGGCCACCGGCGGGCTGCTCGTGCTCGTCGGGTTGCTCGCGAGCGGGCTCTCGCCGGTCGCGGTCCTGCCGGCGGCGCTCGGCGGCTTCGTGTCGTTCGCCGGGGTGGCCGTCGGGGCGACGATCGTCATGCCGCCCGTGCTGCAGCTGATCGGCCGGATCGGTTCGCGCGACCCCGTCGTCCTGCTCGCCGGGCGGAACGCCATGCGCGCACCGGGTCGGTCCGCGCGGGCCACGATCGGGCTCGTCATCGGCGTCACCCTGCTCGTCACCTTCGCCGTCGCGCTCGGGATCATGCAGCACGTGCTCGAAGCCCAGCTGCAGGCCGTCGGACAGGGGCAGACGACGACCGAGATGGTCCAGGGGCAGCGGGACTTCTTCGTGCAGCTCAACGCGGTGGTGAGCGTCATCGTCGGGTTCTCGGCGGTGATCGCCGCTGTGGGCGTCGTGAACGCGCTCGCGCTCGGGGTGCTCCAGCGCCGCCGCGAGCTCGGACTGCTGCGGGTGCTCGGGCTCACCGGGGCACAGGTGCGTCGGATGATCGTGACCGAGGCGGTCCAGATGGTCGTCGCGGCCGTGGTCACGGGACTCGTGCTCGGCACGTTCTACGGCTGGGTCGGCGGGCAGACGCTGCTCGGCTCGCTCGGCTTCGCGACGACGCCGGTCCTGCCGCCGTTGACCGTCGGGATCGTGGTGGTCGGAGCGCTCGTCCTCGCGGTGGTCGCGACGATCGCGCCCGTGCGACGCGCGATGCGCGTCCCGCCGACCGAGGCGCTCGCGGTGGACTGACCCCCGGGTCGCCCGTCGGTGCGGGAGGGCGCGGCGCGGGACGGGCGGCGCGGTGCCAGCGGGCGGCGCGGTGCCGGACGGGAGGCGCGGTGCGGGACCGCCCGCGCCTCCCGTCCGGTCGGTGCTGTCACACGCACCGTGCCCGGTGCTACGGTGGTCCCGATGTACTCGGCGCTCCTCCTCCTTCGCTGCCGCGACGAGGCCTGACACAACGGCCCACCTCGTCGCGGAGTCCGTCGTGGCCTGAACCACCCCTGACGACGAAAGCGACGAAACGATGCAGAACACCCAGCGCCCCTCGGGGATGCCGATCCACAAGTACGTCCCGTTCCACGAGCAGATCCGTGTCGACCTCCCGGACCGCACCTGGCCGACGAAGCGCATCGACGCCGCGCCCCGCTGGTGTGCGGTCGACCTGCGCGACGGCAACCAGGCCCTCATCGACCCGATGGACTCCGAGCGCAAGCGCGCGATGTTCGACCTGCTCGTCCGGATGGGCTACAAGGAGATCGAGGTCGGCTTCCCGAGCGCCTCGCAGACCGACTTCGACTTCGTGCGGTCCCTCATCGACGAGGGCGCCATCCCGGACGACGTCACCATCCAGGTGCTGACCCAGGCGCGCGAGCACCTCATCAACCGCACGTACGAGGCGATCGACGGTGCGAAGCAGGCCATCGTGCACCTGTACAACTCGACGTCGATCGTCCAGCGCGAGGTCGTGTTCCGCACCGACGTGCAGGGCGTCGTCGACATCGCGGTGTCCGGCGCCGAGCTGTGCCGCGCGGCCGAGGCGAACCTGCAGCACGACACGAAGGTCTTCTACGAGTACTCGCCCGAGTCGTACACGGGCACCGAGCTCGAGGTCGCCGTCCGGATCTGCAACGCCGTGCTCGAGGTCTTCGAGCCGACGCCCGACCGCAAGGTGATCATCAACCTGCCGGCCACCGTCGAGATGGCGACGCCGAACGTCTACGCCGACTCGATCGAGTGGATGTCCCGCAACCTGGCCCACCGCGAGGACGTCATCCTCTCCCTGCACCCGCACAACGACCGCGGGACCGCCGTCGCGGCCGCCGAGCTCGGGTACATGGCCGGTGCCGACCGCATCGAGGGGTGCCTGTTCGGCAACGGGGAGCGCACCGGCAACGTCGACCTCGTCGCCCTCGGGATGAACCTGTTCACGCAGGGGATCGACCCCGAGATCGACTTCTCGGACATCGACCAGGTCAAGCGCACCGTCGAGTACTGCAACCAGCTGCCGGTGCCGGAGCGGCAGCCGTGGGCGGGCGACCTCGTCTACACGGCGTTCAGCGGCTCGCACCAGGACGCCATCAACAAGGGCTTCGAGGCGATGAAGGCCAAGGCCGCCGCCGCCGGCAAGGACGTCGACGAGATCGCGTGGGCGGTGCCCTACCTGCCCGTCGACCCGAAGGACATCGGCCGCTCCTACGAGGCCGTCATCCGCGTCAACTCGCAATCCGGCAAGGGTGGTGTCGCCTACCTGCTCAAGACGGACCACGCGATCGACCTGCCCCGTAAGCTCCAGATCGAGTTCTCCGGGGTCGTTCAGCAGCACACCGACGCCGAGGGCGGCGAGTTCTCGTCCGAGCGCATCTGGGACCTCTTCCGCGACGAGTACCTGCCCGCCGCCGACGAGTCCGACAAGTGGGGCCGCTACGAGATCACGAAGACGGCGACGTCGAGCGACTTCGACGGCACGACGAAGCTCTCGGTCGCCCTGCGCGTCGACGACGGCTCGGTCGTGTCCGAGGCCGTCGGCACCGGTCCGATCGACGCGTTCCTCACGGTGATGCGGGAGCAGGGTGTCGACGTGACGCTCTACGACTACTCGGAGCACACGATGAGCGCCTCCGGTGACGCCCAGGCCGCGTCCTACGTCGAGCTCGACGTCGACGGCGTGCGGCTCTGGGGTGTCGGGATCGACGCGGACATCGCGACGGCGTCCCTCAAGGCGATCGTGTCGGCGGTGAACCGCGCGGTGCGCGCGGGGGCGGCGTCCGGCGCGTCGGAGCTCGTCTCCGCCTGAGACGCGGCCAGGCCAGGAGGCGCGGTGCGGGCTGGTCCCGCGCCGCGCCTCCTGTGTGTGGTCACGTCGTGCGCGTTCCTTCCCAGAACGGGTGCGATGGGAGGTCGAATCGGGCGTACCTGGTCGTTCCTTCCGACCAGGTACGCCCGAAACCGGCAGGTACGCCCGAAACCGGCAGGTACCGCGGCGCGCGCGGGCCCCGGCGCGCCGAGCGTCGGTGGGGAGGGGGATACTGGTCCAATGCCGCTGTACCGGGACGAGTGCGTCGTGTTGCGCACCCACAAGCTCGGTGAAGCCGACCGCATCGTGACGATGCTGAGCCGGCAGCACGGCAAGATCCGCGCCGTCGCGAAGGGCGTCCGGCGGACCGCGTCGAAGTTCGGGTCCCGCCTCGAGCCGTTCATGGTCGTCGACGCACAGTTCTACGAGGGCCGCTCGCTCGACATCGTCACGCAGGCCGAGTCCCTCGGGTCGTACGGCGCGCAGATCGTCGCGGACTACGGGGCCTACACGGCCGCGAGTGCGATGGTCGAGACGGCCGACCGCCTGAGCGAGGCGGACGCCGGACTCCAGCAGTACCTGCTGCTCGTCGGGGCCCTGCGTTCCCTCGCGCGCGGCGAGCACGTGACCACCGCCACGCTCGACTCCTACCTGCTGCGCGCGATGAGCATCGCCGGGTGGGCGCCCTCGTTCCGTGACTGTGCGGTGACGGGCGAACCCGGCCCGCACTCGGCGTTCGTCGTGCAGCTCGGCGGCGTGGTGGCCGACCACGCGGCGCCTCCGGGGACACCGCGGCTCGACCCCGAGACCCTGCACCTGCTCGGCTCGCTGCTCGCCGGCGACTGGGGCACGGTGGACGCGTCGGACGAGCGCACCCGCTCCCGGGCCTCCGGCGTGGTGGCGGCGTACGCCCAGTGGCACCTGGAACGATCGCTCCGGTCGCTGCCGCACGTCGACCGCACCGAGCGCCCGTCGCCGGTGGCTCCCACA
Organism: Curtobacterium sp. AB451; assembly: GCF_050585845.1. Lineage (NCBI taxonomy): Bacteria > Bacillati > Actinomycetota > Actinomycetes > Micrococcales > Microbacteriaceae > Curtobacterium > Curtobacterium sp. AB451. The sequence goes on along the minus strand of NZ_JBOBQG010000005.1, from coordinate 26,513 downwards.
CCCGGGGGCGTGCCGGCAGCGGTCGCGGCGACCCCGGCACCCGCACTGCCGGAGCCCGTCGACGAAACCCCGACACCGACACCGACGCCGACGCCGGCGGAGCCGACCGCCGCGAACCCGGTCCGCACGTCGCCGGACCCGACCCACGTGCCCGACCACGGAGGAACCCCTGCATGAGCCCGCGCCGCTACGCCGAGTCCGAGCCGCTGCAGCCCGTCGACTGGACGGGTGAGCAGCCCCCGGCGATCCCGGTGCAGTTCGTCCCCGAGCACGTCGCGATCGTCATGGACGGCAACGGGCGCTGGGCGAACCAGCGCGGCCTGACCCGGGTCGAGGGGCACCGCGCGGGCGAGGCCTCGCTCCTCGACGTCGTCGCCGGTGCCGTCCAGATCGGCGTCAAGCACGTGTCGGCCTACGCGTTCTCGACGGAGAACTGGAAGCGCTCCCCGGACGAGGTCCGGTTCCTGATGGGCTTCAACCGCGAGGTCCTGCACCGCCGCCGCGACCAGCTCGACGCGTGGGGCGTGCGGATCCGATGGGCGGGGCGCCGACCCCGGCTCTGGCGCAGCGTGGTCGACGAGCTGCAGACCGCCGAGCGGATGACCGCCCACAACACTCGTCTCACGCTGACGATGTGCGTGAACTACGGCGGCCGGAACGAGATCGTCGACGCCGTCCGGGGCATGGCCGAGGACGTCGCGGCCGGGCGCATGAAGCCGAGCCAGGTCACCGAGAAGGCCCTCGCGAAGCGGTTGTACGTGCCGGACCTGCCCGACGTCGACCTGTTCCTCCGCAGCTCGGGGGAGCAGCGGACCTCGAACTTCATGCTCTGGCAGTCGGCCTACGCCGAGATGGTGTTCCTCGACCGGCTGTGGCCGGACTTCCGCCGCACCGACCTCTGGGGAGCGATCGAGCAGTACGCGCGCCGCGACCGACGGTTCGGCGGGGCCGTGGACGCACCGACCGCCTGACGGGAGGCGCGGGTCGGCGCCGCCCCGCGCCTCCAGTCCTGCGTGTCCCGGCTCCGCGAGACGCGCGCCGGCGCCGGCGCCTCAGCCGAGCAGGTGCGCCGCACCGCCGACCGCGTCGAGCGTCGCCCGGACACTCGGCACCCGGTCGGCACCCCTCGCCACCACGACCTCGACGCGCCGCGCGAGCTCGTCGCCCGCCGGCGTGACCTCGACACCGGGCGGCACGACCGTTGTGGTCAGGGCGAGCCGGGGGAGCAGCGCCACGCCGAGCCCGGCCGCGACCAGCCCGACGACCGCTGCGGCGTTGTCGGTCTCGAGCACGATGTCTGGCGTGAACCCGGACGCCGCGCACGACGCGAGGAGGTGCCCGCGACAGCGTGGGCACCCGCCGATCCACCGCTCGTCACGGAACGCCGCGAGGTCCGCGACCTCGCCGAGCGTGTGACCCGGAGCAGCGGCGGGCGTGACGAGCGCGAGCGGGTCCCGACCGAGGACGCGCGAGGTGAGCGTCGGGTCCGCGGCGACGTCGTCCCCCTGCAGGGCGTGCGAGAACGTCAGTGCGACGTCGACGTCCCCGCGCCGGAGGAGCTCGACGGCCTCGGGTGGCTCCGCCTCGACGTACGAGGTCGTCACCCCCGGGGTCTCCCGCGCCATGGTCGCGAGCACCGCCGGCACGAGGGTCGACGACGCGCTCGGGAACCCCGCGATCCGGACCCGTCCGCGGGCGAGGCTCCCGACCGCGTCGAGGTCCTCTCGCGCCGCGGCCAGGGCGGCCTGCACGGCGAGTGCGTGGTCGGCGAGGACGTGCCCGGACTCGGTCAGGGTCACGCCCCGGGCACCGCGGAGCACGAGTTCGTGCCCCGTCCGGCGTTCGGCGCGAGCAAGCAGCTGGCTGACGGCGGGCTGGCTGTACCCGAGCGCGGCGGCCGCGCGGCTGATCGAGCCCGCGTCGCGGACGGCGCGCAGGACGCGGAGCAGCTGGGGGTCGAGGTCGTCCACAACTCGATGTTATGGGGGATCGAAGGAACCTGCTCTGGTGTGATGGACCGGCACGCACCACGGTGGTCGGCATGGACTCCTTCGTCGACGGCTCCGGGTACCTCGCCGCCTGCACCGCTGGCCTCCCCACGTACGGCACCCTGCGGGCGATGCGCGCCGACCTCGACGAGTGGGAGCGCCAGGCGTCCTCGCCCGTCGCGTACGGCGCTCTCGTGGAGACGGGACGATCGCTGTTCGCGGACCTCGTCGGCGTCGAGCCGGCCCGGGTGGCGACGGGATCGCAGACCTCCGCGATGGTCGCGGTGGTCGCCGCCGCGCTGCCGGACGGTGCCGAGGTCGTGGTCCCCGACGGCGACTTCAGCTCGCTCGTGTTCCCGTTCCTGGCCGGCGCGCACCGCGGGATCCGGGTGCGGAGCGTCCCGCTCGACTCGCTCGCCGACGCCGTCCGGCCCGGTACCGCGCTCGTCGCCTGGTCGGCGGTGCAGTCGTCGACGGGGAGGGTCACCGACCCGCAGCCCGTCCTCGACGCCGCCCGGTCGGTCGGGGCGCTCACGCTGTGCGACCTCACGCAGGCAGCCGGCGTGCTCCCGGTCAACGCGCGGCCGTTCGACGTCACGGTGACGCACGCCTACAAGTGGCTGTGCGCGCCGCGCGGGGTCGCGTTCTCGACGTTCTCCGACGCCGCGCTCGACCGGCTCCGGCCCGTGCAGGCCGGGTGGTACGCAGGTGCCGACGTGTGGGCGTCGTGCTACGGACCCACGATGGCACTCGCGGACGACGCGCGTCGGTTCGACGTCTCGCCGGCGTGGCAGGCCTGGCCCGGGGCGGTCGCGGCGCTCCGGCACCTGGCCTCGCTCGACACGGCGTCGTCCTGGAGGCACGCCACGCGGCTCACGGACCGGCTCGCCGACACGCTCGGGTCGCCTCGGAGCGGACAGGCGATCACGACGTTCCCGGACGCCGACGGCGCGGCCCTGGGCGCCCTCGCGGCGGCGGGCATCACCGCGAGCGGCCGTGCCGGCCGGCTCCGGCTGGCGTTCCACCGGTGGAACGACGAGGAGGACGTGGCCCGCGTGGCGGACGCACTCGCGGCGGTCGACGGCTTCAGACCGGAGGGGTGAGGGGCGTTCTCCACAGGCACCGCGCATGGCGTCCGACGAGGTCCACGAGGCCGGTACGCTTGCCCGGTACGTTCACCGAACCGGGCACCCAGCTCGGCGACCTCTGGAGCATCACGTGGCACAGTCCTCCCGTCTCGACAGCGTCATCGCCCTGGCCAAGGGCCGTGGCTTCGTCTTCCAGTCGGGGGAGATCTACGGTGGATCGCGCTCCGCGTGGGACTACGGGCCCCTCGGCGTCGAGCTGAAGGAGAACATCAAGCGCCAGTGGTGGCAGCGGTTCGTCCGCGGCCGTGGCGACATGGTCGGCCTCGACTCCGCCGTGGTCCTGCCGCGCAAGGTGTGGGAGGCGTCCGGGCACGTCGCGACCTTCACCGACCCGCTGGTCGAGTGCCTGCACTGCCACCACCGCTTCCGCGAAGACCACCTCGTCGAGGCCTTCGTGGCGAAGAAGGACCGGCAGCCCGAGGGCGGCATGGCCGAGATCGCGTGCCCGAACTGCGGGACCCGCGGGCAGTGGACCGAGCCCCGTGAGTTCTCCGGCATGCTCAAGACCTACCTCGGCCCGGTCGAGTCGGAGGAGGGCCTGAACTTCCTCCGCCCCGAGACGGCGCAGGGCATCTTCGTCGACTTCGCGCAGGTCGTGACGACCAGCCGCATGAAGCCCCCGTTCGGCATCGGGCAGGTCGGCAAGGCGTTCCGGAACGAGATCACGCCCGGCAACTTCATCTTCCGGACGCGCGAGTTCGAGCAGATGGAGATCGAGTACTTCGTCCCGCCGGCCGAGGCCGGGGAACACTACGAGCAGTGGATCGCCGACTCGGTCGCCTTCTTCACCGACCTCGGCATCGACCCGGAGAACCTCCGCCGCTTCGACGTCCCGGACGGCGAACGCGCGCACTACTCCGACGCCACCGCCGACATCGAGTACCGCTTCGGCTTCGCGGGCACCGAGTGGGGCGAGCTCATGGGCGTCGCGAACCGCACCGACTTCGACCTCAACAACCACATCGAGTCGTCCGGCAAGGACCTCCGCTACTTCGACCAGGCCGCGAACGAGAAGTACGTGCCGTACGTCATCGAGCCGTCGTTCGGCCTGACCCGTGCGCTCATGGCGTTCCTGCTCGACGCCTACCACGAGGACGAGGCGCCGAACGCGAAGGGCGGCGTCGACAAGCGCACGGTCCTGCGCCTCGACCCGCGCCTGGCCCCGGTCAAGGCCGCGGTGCTGCCGCTGTCCCGCAACGAGCAGCTGTCGCCGGTGGCCCGCGGCCTCGCGGACGACCTGCGGAAGTTCTGGAACGTCGACTTCGACGACGCGGGGGCGATCGGTCGCCGCTACCGTCGCCACGACGAGATCGGCACGCCGTTCTGCATCACGGTCGACTTCGACACCCTCGACGACAAGGCCGTGACGGTGCGCGAGCGCGACACGATGTCGCAGGAGCGGGTCGCGCTCGACCAGCTGCAGGGGTACCTCGCGGCGCGGCTGCTCGGCGCCTAGGCGCTGGCGGCGCGTCGTTGCGGCCGGGTTGAACCACGAATCCGACATCGAACCGGGCCTTGGCCGTGGTTCGGTGTCGGATTCCTGGTTCTACGCCGTGACAGCGGGCCAGGGCGGCGCGGGAATGCGTCCGCCGCGGGCCCGGTTGCGCCCAGCATGAACGACTCTGTGAAGGTCGATGTCTGGTCGGACATCGCCTGCCCCTGGTGCTACATCGGCAAGCGGAAGTTCGAGGCCGGCGTCGCCGCGTTCGCCTCGACACCGAACGGCGCCCCGGTCGAGGTCGAGTACCACTCCTTCGAACTGAGCCCCGACACCCCGGTGGACTTCGAGGGCACCGAGGCCGAGTTCCTCTCGGGCCACAAGGGCATGCCCGTCGAGCAGGCGCAGCAGATGCTCGACCAGGTCGCCGGCATCGCCGCGAGCGTCGGCCTCGACTACGACTTCGAGTCGATGCACCACACCAACACGGTCAAGGCACACCAGGTGATCCACCTCGCCAAGGAGCAGGGCAAGCAGCTCGAGATGGTGGAACGCCTCTTCGCCGCCTACTTCGAGCGCGGTGAGCACGTCGGCCAGGACGAGTCGCTGGCGTCCCTCGCGGCCGAGATCGGCCTCGACCCCGACAAGGTCCGCGCGACCCTCCGCGACGACTCGCAGCTCGCGGCGGTCCGTGCCGATCAGGCCCAGGCGCAGTCCTACGGCATCAACGGCGTCCCGTTCTTCGTCATCGACGGCAAGTACGGCGTCTCGGGCGCGCAGGACCCGGCGGCGTTCGAGCAGGTGCTGACGCAGGTCGTCGCCCTCCGTGCCACGACCCCGTCGGACGTCGCCGAGGCCGAGCAGCGGTCCGCCGAGGACGCGGCAGCGGACGCGGAGGCGACCCGATGACGGACGTGCGGGTCGACGGCTCGGCCGAGCCGCGCCTCCAGTCCGACGGCCAGGAGGCGCGACCCGCCCTGCTCACGCTCGTCACGCCCGGCGGTGCGCCGGTCTGCGAGGGTGACTCGTGCTTGGTGCCCGGCGCCGAGGGCGACTGGACCGAGGTCCCCGACTGAGCGGGCGCTCGCGGCGCTCCGGCGTCGGCGAGTGCCTGCCGCGCCCGTGTCGAACACTGCGCCCCGTCGTCGCGGGGCGCGGTGTTCGTCGGAGGCGCAGTGTTCGTGGGAGGGCGCAGTCCGGCCACCAGGACCGTTCGCACGCGGCGTCGCGCGGCGCCGGACGGTGACGACTGCGCGGGTGCTAGCGGGCGGGCTCCTCGTCGGTGATGTCGGCGACCGTCGCGCCGTACGCGGCGACCAGGTCGTCGGCGGCGACGAAGGCGCTCGCGCCGTGCCGGCCGGCGCCGAGCGCGACCCGGCGTCCGACGATGCGCTCGTCGGCGTAGACCGGCAGGTCGCCCGTCGCACCGATCGGGGTGATCGTGCCGCGCTCGTAACCCGAGGCCTCGAGCGCCGTCGCCGCATCCGGCATGGACAGCTTGTTGACGCCGACGACGGTGCGGAGCTTCTTCCAGGCGATGGCGCGGCCGCCGGGCACGAGGACGAGGAGGAAACCGCCGTCGTGCCGCTTCACGACCAGGGTCTTCACGATGTCACCGGGCTCGATGCCGAGCAGCGCTGCTGCCTCGTGCAGGGAGCCCGCCGCTGGGCGTTCGACGACGTCGACCCGGAGGCCACGGGCCCGTGCGTCGGCGTCGAACCGGGTGATGGCGTCGGTCGTCATGTGGAGAACGCTACCGGCGCGCACCGACGTGGGAGAATGGGAGCCGTATGACGATCACTGACGCACCCGGGACGGCGACCCGTCCGGCGAAGCCCCTGCGCATCGGCCCCATCGAGGTCGACGTGCCGGTCGTGCTCGCGCCGATGGCGGGCATCACGAACATGGCGTACCGCCGGCTCTGCCGCGAGTACGGCGCAGGACTCTACGTCTGCGAGATGATCACCTCACGCGCGCTCGTCGAGCGGACGCCCGTGTCGATGCAGCTCATCCAGCACCACGAGTCCGAGACACCGCGGTCCATCCAGCTGTACGGCGTCGAGCCGAACACGGTGGCCGAGGCGGCGACGATCCTCGTGGGCGAAGACCGTGCCGACCACATCGACCTCAACTTCGGGTGCCCGGTGCCGAAGGTGACGCGGAAGGGCGGGGGAGCAGCCCTGCCGTGGAAGCTCGACCTGTTCGAGGAACTCGTCACGAAGACGGTCCGTGCTGCCGGCGACGTTCCCGTCACCGTGAAGATGCGCAAGGGCATCGACGGCGACCACCTGACCTACCTCGACGCCGCCCGCATCGCGCGGGACGCCGGGGTCGCGGCCGTCTCCCTGCACGCCCGTACCGCGAACGAGCACTACTCGGGGCACGCGGACTGGTCGGCGATCGCGACCCTGAAGGAGACCATCACCGACATCCCGGTGCTCGGCAACGGGGACATCTGGTCCGCCGCCGACGCCCTGCGCATGGTCGACGAGACCGGCGCGGACGGCGTGGTCGTCGGTCGCGGGTGCCTCGGGCGGCCGTGGCTGTTCGGCGACCTCGCGGCGGCGTTCCGTGGCGAGGGGCTGCGCTACATGCCGACCCTCGGCGAGGTCGCGGTCGCGTTCAAGCGGCACGCCGAACTGCTCGTCGAGTTCTTCGGCAGCGAGGAGCACGGCTGCCGGGACGTCCGCAAGCACGTCGCGTGGTACTTCAAGGGGTACCCGATCGGCGGTGACGTCCGGTCCGGGCTCGCGATGGCGTCCAGCCTGCAGGAGATCGACGACCTGCTCGGCCAGCTCGACCACGACGCGCCGTACCCGGGCGCCGATGCCGAGGGTCCCCGCGGTCGCGCCGGGCACCCGAAGCGCACGGCCCTGCCGGACCGCTGGCTCGAGTCCCGCGACGTCGACAGCGAGTTCCGCAAGGTCCTCGCCGCCGCCGAGCTGCACCACAGCGGCGGATGAGCGCCACCGCCTCGTACGGGCCCGCCGACGCCGAGCGCTGGCTGCCCGAGACCCACGGGAACCGTCGGTCCGACTTCGCGCGCGACCGTGCCCGGCTCCTGCACTCGAGCGCGCTCCGGCGGCTCGCCGCGAAGACCCAGGTGCTCAGCCCGACGACCGGCCTCGACTTCGCACGGAACCGCCTGACCCACTCGCTCGAGGTCGCCCAGGTCGGCCGCGAGCTCGCCGACTCGCTGGGGCTCGACCCCGACGTGGTGGACACCGCCTGCCTCGCGCACGACATCGGCCACCCGCCGTTCGGGCACAACGGCGAGACCGCCGTGAACGCGTGGGCGGCGGGTATCGGCGGATTCGAGGGCAACGCGCAGACCCTGCGGCTGCTCACCCGGCTCGAGCCGAAGGTGTACGGCCCCCGGGCCGGTGCTCCGGACGACGAGGACCGTCCGTACGGGCTGAACCTGACCCGGGCCTCGCTCGACGCCAGCTGCAAGTACCCGTGGCCGGCGGCCCAGGGCGTGTCCGAGTCGTCCTCGGGTCGCACCAAGTTCGGCTTCTACGACGACGACCACGACGCGTTCGAGTGGCTCCGCGCGGGGGCTCCGCGCCGGCAGCGCTGCATCGAGGCGCAGGTGATGGACCTGTCCGACGACATCGCGTACTCGGTGCACGACTTCGAGGACGCCGTCGTGGCGGGCTTCATCGACGTCGCGGCGCTCGGGGACCGCGTCGGTGAGAACGACATCGTGTCGGCGATGCACGCCTGGGTCGGGTCGGACCTCAGTCGTGACGAGCTGCTCGAGGCCTTCGACCGGCTCCGCTCGCTGCCGCTGTGGATGACGTCCTACGACGGGTCGCGTCGGGACCTCGCGCGGTTGAAGAACCTCACCTCGCAGTTGATCGGTCGGTTCGCGCGGACGGCGACGGCGGCGACGCGGGAGTCCTACGCGTCGGGCTCCCTCGTGCGGTTCGCGGCGTCGGTCGTGACGCCGCCCGAGATCATCGGCGAGATCGCGGTGCTCAAGGGCATCGTCGCGGCGTTCGTGATGACGCAGGGCGACCGGCAGCCCGTGTACGAGGACCAACGGCGGATCCTCACCGAGCTCCTCGATGCCCTCGCGGCGACCGGCAGCGCCGACCTCGAGCCGGGCTTCGCGGCGGACTGGCGCGAGGCGTCGGACGATGCCGGCCGGCTGCGGGCCGTGGTGGACCAGGTCGCGAGCCTGACCGACCAGGGTGCGTTGGCGTGGCACAAACGGCTCGTGGTCGGGGACCGCGAGCGCGTGCACATCCCGGTCTGACCCGGGGCGGCCGGACGGGCGTAGCGCCCCGGTCGCGAGCCGGGGCGGTGGGTCGCGCCAGGGCCCCGAGTCGGGGCGGCCGGACGGGGCGTCGCGCCCTGGACCCGAGCCGGGGTGGTGGGTCGTGCTCCGGACCCGACCACGGGCGGTGCCTCACCCGCGTGGCGGGGCCGAGCCGCGCCTCCCGGCCCTGTCCACAGATCCCGCGACGGTCAGCCGTCGTCAGCGGCGGGAACTAGGATCGAGGGGTGGCTGGGAGGATCGCGCGGAACGACATCGACGAGGTCCGCTCGCGTGTCAACATCGCCGACGTCGTCGGCGACTACGTGACCCTGAAGTCGGCCGGGGTGGGGTCGCTCAAGGGCCTCTGCCCCTTCCACGACGAACGCTCCCCGTCGTTCCACGTCCGTCCGCAGGTCGGCCGGTACCACTGCTTCGGCTGCGGTGAGGACGGCGACGTCTTCGACTTCGTCATCAAGCAGGACCACACCACCTTCCAGGAAGCCGTCGAGCGGATGGCCGCGAAGATCGGCTTCACGCTCCACTACGAAGAGGGCGACGGCCCCCGGACCGACTACAACGCCCGGGCCCGGCTCATCGCCGCGAACGAGGCGGCGCAGCAGTTCTACGTGTCGCAGCTCACCACGGCGGCGGCCGAGCCGGCACGCCAGTTCCTCGGTGAGCGCGGGTTCGACCCGGCGGCGGCGCAGCAATTCGGCGTCGGGTTCGCCCCGAAGTCGTACGACGCGCTCCGGGACCACCTGCGCGGCCGTGGGTTCACGATCGACGAGATCGTCTCGGCCGGACTCGTCAGCCAGGGCGACCGCTCGCCGTACGACCGGTTCCGCGGGCGGCTGATGTGGCCGATCCGCGACGTCACCGGGGCGACGATCGGCTTCGGCGCGCGGCGGCTGCTCGACGACGACAAGGGACCGAAGTACCTCAACACGCCCGAGACCCCGATCTACCACAAGAGCCAGGTGCTCTACGGACTCGACCTCGCACGGCGGGACATCTCGAAGCAGAAGCAGGTCGTCATCGTCGAGGGGTACACCGACGTGATGGCCTGCCACCTCGCCGGCATCACGACCGCGGTCGCCACATGTGGCACGTCCTTCGGCGTCGACCACATCAAGGTGCTGCGGCCGATGCTCGGCGACTCCGCGAGCCGCGACCTCTCGCAGCTCGGCAACATCGTGTTCACGTTCGACCCGGACGAGGCCGGGCAGCGCGCGGCCTCGCGGGCCTTCGCGGAAGAGAGCCGCTTCGCCTCGCAGACCTACGTCGCGGTGGCGCCGGGCGGACTCGACCCGTGCGACCTCCGGCTGGCGCGGGGAGACGCCGCCGTCACCCGGCTCATCGAGACCAAGCGGCCGATGTTCGAGTTCATCATCCGTCGCCGCCTGGCAGCACACGACATCGAGACGGCCGAGGGGCGCGTCGCCGGGCTCCGCGACGCCGCACCGGTCGTCGCCGGCATCCGCGACCGCACGCTCGCCACCGCCTACACGCGCGAGACCGCCAAGTGGCTCGGCCTGGACATCCCCGAGGTCCGCCGCGCGGTCGAGAACGCCCGCCAGCGCGCGGGGTCCTCGTCGAACGACCACCGCCCAGGAGGCACGGCACCGGCCACGCACACCGGCTCCAGTGGCGAGGCGGTCGCCGTCCCCGACGAGCCCGTGGCCGGGCTCCGGCTCCTGCCGAACGACCCGATCACGCGCATGGAGCGGGACGCGGTGATGGCGATGGTGCAGCAGCCCGGGCACGTCGGCGCGCCGCTCCTCGGGCTCGCGGCGGCCGCGACCTTCTCGGCACCGATGCTGTCCGTGGTCCGCGACGCCGTGGTCGCGAACGTCGACGCGATCGGCGCGGGGGACTGGCTCGAACGCCTGCTGCAGGACGTGCCGGGGCCGTTCCGGGGACTCGTGCAGGAGCTCGCGCTCGCGCCGATCCCGGCCCGCACCGACGAGGACCTCGCGCTCTACGCGCGGAGCATCGTCGTCGCGCTGGTCGAGCGGGACCTGTTGGCGCGCAAGGCATCGCTCCTCGGGCAGCTGCAGCGGGCGGACCCGAACGAGCAGGCCGACCGTCGCGCGGAGATCCAGCGGCAGCTCGTGGACATCGACGCGCAGCGGATGCGGTTGCGCGCGGACGCCGAGGCGGCAGCGAACTCGTAGGCGCCCGCCGCGCCTCCGGTCGGGCCGAGGTCGCACGACGCGTCGTCTGCGTGTCGCGGAGGTCGCGTGACACGCCACGCGCGTGTCGCCGAGGTCGAGTGCCGAGGTCGCCCCGCCGAGGTCGCACGACGCGCCACCTGCGTGCCGCCGAGGTCGCACGAACGGCCGGTCGGGAGCGCTCGGAGCGGCACTTCGTGCGACCTCGAGCCGGCCACGCGCGCGACGCGAGCGTGCACGCGGGCGAGGTGACCGGAGCGTCACGAGGGGGTGCGGTGCGGACGGGCGCCGCGCCTCCAGGGTGCCCGGCGGGCCGCCGAGGTCGCACGACGCGCCACGTGCCAGTCGCCGAGCGGGCGGAACACGCCGCGTGCGGGGCGTCGAGCGGGCGGAACGGGCCGGGTACCGGGCGCGAGCGGGACGTACTTCGCCCGCTCGCGCGCGGGGCGCCGAGCGGGCGGAACACGCCGCGTGCGGGGCGTCGAGCGGGCGGAACACGCCGCGTGCGGGGCGTCGAGCGGGCGGAACACGCCGCGTGCGGGGCGTCGAGCGGGCGGAACGGGCCGGGTACCGGGCGCGAGCGGGACGTACTTCGCCCGCTCGCGTGCGGGGCGTCGAGTGGGCGGCCCGCTCGCGCGCGGGGCGTCGAGCGGGCGGGACGCGCCGCGTGCGGGGCGCCGAGCGGGCGGGATGCGCCGCGTGCGGGGCGCCGAGCGGGCGGAACGGGCCGGGTACCGGGCGCGAGCGGGACGTACTTCGCCCGCTCGCGCGCCGCGGCGACCGCCGGGCCCACCCAGGCCGCCGGCCCCGGCGTTGCAGGACGCAACAATCGTGCGCGGCGCGCCGCACTCCGACGCACGGATGATGCGCCACCAGGCGCTCCCGCGCATTACAGCGGTGTAAACAAATCTCCCTCGGTTCGTGGAGTTCCGTGACAGGGTGGTAGCAATGAGCGTTCCTGGCCGGGCACACAGACGATCGACCTCCCGCCCAGGACCCTTGCATTCATCACCAAGAGAGGCATCGGACATGGCATCCGTGACCAAGTGGGGCAAGCGCGGCATCGCGCTCGGCGCCGGAGTGGCAGCGACGGCGCTGGTGCTCAGCGGCTGCGCGAGCAGCAGCGTGAGCGACACCGCCCTGAACGGCATCAGCATCGGGACGACGGACAAGATCACGTCGCTCGACCCGGCGGGCTCGTACGACAACGGCTCGTTCGCCGTGCAGAACCAGGTCTTCCCGTTCCTGATGAACACGCCGGTGGGCAGCCCCGACGTGAAGCCGGACATCGCGGAGAGCGGTGAGTTCACCAACGACACGACGTACACGGTCAAGCTCAAGAGCGGACTGAAGTTCGCCAACGGCCACGACCTGACGTCGAGCGACGTGAAGTTCTCGTTCGAGCGCGAGCTGAAGATCAACAACGAGAACGGCCCGCAGTCCCTGCTCGCCAACCTCAAGAGCATCGACACCCCGGACGACACGACCGTGGTGTTCAACCTCGACCACGCCGACCAGACCTGGCCGCAGGTGCTCTCGAGCCCCGCCGGCCCGATCGTCGACGAGCAGGTCTTCTCGGCCGACAAGCTCACGCCGGCGGCCGACATCGTCAAGGGCAAGGCGTTCGCCGGGCAGTACGAGATCTCCTCCTACAAGGAGAACGACACGATCCAGTACAAGGCGAACAAGAACTACGACGGCCTCCTGGGCAAGCCGAAGACGGACGAGGTCACGGCGAGCTACTACACCAAGGAGACCGACCTGAAGCTCGCCGTCCAGCAGGGCGACGTCGACGTGGCGTACCGCTCGCTGACGCCGACCGACATCGCCGACCTCCGCAAGGACGACAAGGTGAAGGTGACCGACGGCCCCGGCGGCGAGATCCGCTACCTGGTCTTCAACTTCAACACGCAGCCCTTCGGCGCGAAGCAGTCGGACGCCGACGAGACCAAGGCCCTCGCCGTGCGCCAGGCCGTGGCCGACGTCGTCGACCGCGAGAAGCTCGCCAAGGACGTCTACAACGACACCTACTCGCCGCTCTACTCGATGGTCCCGGACGGCCTGACCGGTGCCGCGAAGCCCTTCGAGGAGCTCTACGGCGACGGCAACGGCGGCGCGGACGTCGACAAGGCGAAGGAGACCCTGTCGAAGGCGGGCGTCACCGGCAAGGTCCAGCTCGACATCCAGTACGCACCGGACCACTACGGTTCGACGTCGGACGACGAGTACGCCGAGCTCAAGACGCAGCTCGAGAACTCGGGCCTGTTCACCGTGAACATCCAGTCGACGGTCTACACGACCTACGCGCAGGAGCGCACGAAGGACGCCTACCCGGTGTACCAGCTCGGCTGGTTCCCGGACTTCTCGGACGCCGACAACTACCTGTCGCCGTTCTTCACGAAGGACAACTTCGTGCAGAACCACTACGACGACCCGACGATCCAGCAGCTCATCTCCGAGGAGCAGCAGGAGTCCGACAAGGACAAGCGCGCCGACCTCATCGAGCAGGCGCAGGAGCGTGAGGCGACGCAGATCTCGACGCTGCCGCTGCTGCAGGGCAAGTCGGTCGCCGTGGCGGCCAAGGACGTCAAGGGCCTGACCCTCGACTCCTCGTACAAGTTCCGGTACGCGACCCTCTCCAAGTAAGACCGGTTCCGGCCCACGGGGGCGTTCCCACGAGGAGCGCCCCCGTGACCGCGTCCCCAACGGCACCGAAAGGCACCCGTCCCCGTGACCCTCAGCACCCCAGAGGCGAGCTCGGAACTGGCCACCGACCCCACCAAGCCCGAGGCACAGCGCAGTGCCAAGAGCAGCGGCGGCGGACTCGGCCGGTACGTCCTCGTCCGGTTCCTCCTCATCTTCCCGACCGTCTTCATCCTGGTGACGCTCGTGTTCTTCCTGATGCGTGTCATCGGGAACCCGATCACCGCCTCCGTCGGCGGACGCCTGACCCCGAGCCAGCTGCAGGAGCGCCTGCACGCCGCCGGCTACGACCGCCCGGTGCTCGTGCAGTACGCCGAGTACCTCGGCAACATCCTGCGCGGCGACTTCGGGACCACCGCGACCGACAACCGGCCGATCACCGAGATCATCGTCACGTACGGCGGCGCCACCGCGGAGCTCGTGTTCTACGCGCTCATCGTCGCGCTGCTGCTCGGCATCCCGCTCGGCATGCTCGCCGCGTACATGCGCGACAAGTGGCCGGACGTCCTCTTCCGCGCGCTCGCGATCCTGACCTACGCGACGCCGGTGTTCTTCGGCGGCCTGCTGCTCAAGCTCGTCTTCTCGGTCTGGCTCGGGTGGCTCCCGCTCGGCGACCGGGCCTCGACCCGGGTGTCGCTCGTCCTCGACAACATCCCCGGCGCGACGGGCATCTACCTCATCGACGCCCTGCGCACCGGCAACGCGCAGATCATCGGCGACGTGCTGGCGCACGCCGTCCTGCCGGCGTTGACGCTCGGCCTCCTCACCGCCGGCATCTTCCTGCGCCTGGTCCGCGCGAACATGATCGGTTCGCTCGGGTCCGAGTACGTCGACGCGGCCCGCTCACGCGGTGTCCGGGAGGCGCGGCTCGTCCGGACGCACGCCTTCCGTCCCGCCCTCGTGCCGATCATCACGGTGATGGGACTCCAGATCGCCATGCTCCTGGGTGGTTCCGTCCTCACCGAGACCACCTTCGGGTGGCGCGGGCTCGGCTTCGAGCTCAACCAGTACCTGTCCGCCCGCGACTTCGTCGCGGTCCAGGGCATCGTCGCGATGCTCGCGGTGATCGTCGCGGTGACGAACTTCATCGTCGACGTCGTCGCGGCCCTGATCGACCCGAGAGTGAGGTTCTAGAGATGGCTGACACCTCCCTCGTCGACCGCCACGAACCGCTCTGGAAGCGGCTGCCCGTGGTGGTGCAGCTCCGCAGGAGCACGGGCTGGCAGCGCGCCATGCTCATCACCGGCGTCGTCATCTGCGCCCTCTACCTGATCGTCGCGGTCGCCGCGCCGCTCATCGCCCCGTACGGCTTCGGCCAGCTGCAGGGCGCTGACGGCCAGAGCTTCCCGCGCACCGGCGCACCGAGCGCCACCCACATCTGGGGAACCACCGTCGGCGGCTTCGACGTGTTCAGCCGCGTGGTCTACGGCGCGCGGACCGCGGTGCTCGTGGTCATCGTGGCCGTCGTCGTGTCGATCATCATCGGCGTGCTGCTCGGCATGGTCTCCGGCTACATCGGCGGCTGGCTCGACCGGATCCTCGTCGTGGTCGCGGACGCGATCTACGCCTTCCCGTCGCTGCTCCTCGCGATCGTCGTGTCGATCGTGATCTCGGGCGGCAACTCGAGCTACTCGGGCGGCATCATCGCGGCGGCGATCTCGATCACCGTCGTGTACGTCCCGCAGTACTTCCGGGTCGTCCGTGCCGAGGCCGTGCGCCTGAAGAACGAGGCGTTCGTCGAGTCGGCTCGGGTGATGGGCACGAACCCGTGGCGCATCATGACCCGCCACGTGCTGCGGAACTCGACCCGGTCCCTGCCGCTCATCCTCACGCTCAACGCGAGTGATGCGATCCTGACCCTCGCCGGCCTCGGCTTCCTGGGCTTCGGCATCGGTCCGACGAGCGGTGCCGAGTGGGGCTACGACCTCAGCCGTGCGCTCTCCGACGTCGCCAGCGGTGTCTGGTGGACGGGGGTCTTCCCGGGTGTCGCGATCGTGGTGCTCGTGCTCGGCGTGACGTTCATCGGCGAGAGCCTCAACGACATCTCCGACCCGCGCCTCCGTGCACGACGTCGGCTGAAGCAGCTGGTGTCCCGCAAGCAGACGGCCAGCACGGAAGGGGCGACCGCATGACGGACGCGACCAACCCGTCCAACGCGACGGACCAGCCCAAGGCCTCCACGCGCCTCCAGGTCGGCGACACCACCACCGAACCGGTCGTCGTCGTCGACGACCTGACCGTCACCTTCGCGACCGACGGCGGCGCCGTCGACGCGGTCAAGGGCGTCAGCATCGACGTCCGACCCGGCGAGGTCCTCGCCCTCGTCGGCGAGTCCGGCTCGGGCAAGTCGGTCACCGCGCGGAGCATCCTGCGGCTCATGCCCGAGACCGCGACGCTCGGCGGAGCGGTGTTCCTCGACGGGACCGACGTCGTGACCGTCGGCGCGCAGAAGCTCCGGGGTCTGCGCGGGACCGCGGGCGCGATGGTGTTCCAGGAGCCCTCGACGGCGCTCAACCCGGTCTTCACGGTCGGGTGGCAGATCGCCGAGGGACTCCGCGCCCACGGCGGTGTCTCGAAGAATGAGGCCCGCGCGAAGGCGATCGACTACCTCCGTCGCGTCGGCATCCCCGACCCGGAGACCCGCGTCGACCACTACCCGCACCAGTTCTCCGGCGGGCAGAAGCAACGTGTCGTCATCGCCAGTGCGCTCGCTCTCGAACCGAGCGTGATCATCGCCGACGAGCCGACCACCGCCCTCGACGTGACGGTGCAGGCCGAGATCCTCGACCTGCTCCGCCGCTGCCGCGACGAGTTCGGTGCCGCGATCGTGATCATCACCCACAACATGGGCGTGGTCGCGGACCTGGCCGACCGCGTCGCCGTGATGTACCAGGGCGAGGTCGTGGAAGAGGCCCCGGTCGGCGAGCTGTTCGCGGCGCCGCAGGACGACTACACGAAGCGCCTGCTCGCGGCCGTGCCCCGGCTCGAGGCCTCGACCGGTGCCGCCCGCCGTGCCGCGATCACGTCGGACGTCGAGCCGCTGGTGTCCGCGAGGGGTCTGGAGATCGAGTACCCCGGTCGCCTCGGCTCGCACGCGTTCAAGGCGGTCAAGGGCGTCGACCTCGACATCCGCCCCGGTGAGGTCCTCGGTCTGGTGGGGGAGTCCGGCTCCGGCAAGACCACCATCGGCCGTGCGATCGCCGGCCTGACGAAGATCACCGGCGGCTCGCTGAACGTCCTGGGCACCGAGATGCTCGGCTACCGTGAGCGGGACTTCAAGCGGCACCGCAAGGACATCGGGTTCGTCTTCCAGGACCCGGCGACCTCGTTCAACCCGCTGCTGACGATCTCGGAGTGCGTCGCCGAACCGCTCGTGGTGCACGGCGAGGTGTCGAGCCCGCGTGCCGCCCGGAAGCGGGTCGGCGAACTGCTCGAGGCCGTGCAGCTGCCGGCGGCCTACGGCGACCGGTACCCGCACGAGCTCTCCGGCGGGCAGCGGCAGCGGGCCTCGCTCGCGCGGTCGCTCGCGCTGCGGCCGAAGCTCCTCATCGCCGACGAGCCGACGAGTGCGCTCGACGTGTCCGTCCAGGCGCGCGTGCTGGAGCTGTTCCTCGAGCTGCAGCAGGACCTCGGGTTCGCGTCGCTGTTCATCAGCCACGACCTGGCGGTCGTCGGGGCGCTCTCGGACCGGATCGCCGTGCTCTACCGGGGCGACCTGGTGGAGACGGGCACCACCGCCGAGGTCCTCGGTGCACCGCAGCACCCGTACACGCAGCGTCTCCTGGCGTCACTCCCGGTGCCGGATCCGGCGGAACAGGCGGAGCGACGGCGTACGCTGGTGGAACTGGAGAACGCCGGGTCCTGACCCGACGCGACCATCCCAGGAGGCGCGGTGCGCGTCGACGACGCACGCCGCGCCTCCTGGCGGTCACCTCCTCGAACATCGCGCACGACGGTCGGTGCAGCCCGGTCCGTCGCGAACCGCCGCCAGGGGGCGGCGTGGAAGGGGATCCATGATCGCGGTCAACGGACCGGCGGTCGTCGCGGACGACGTGTCGATCGAGTACCGGAGCGGACGGGGGACGGATGCGATCCGGGCCGTCGACGGCGTGAGCCTCACGGTCCGTCAGGGGGAGATCCTGGCCGTGCTCGGCGAGTCCGGGTCCGGCAAGTCGACGTTCGCCGCGGCCATCGCGGGGCAGCTCGGCACCACCGGCGAGGGCGACGGCGCCCACCGTCGGCACATCATCGGCGGCGAGCTGACCGTGCTCGGGCAGAAGACCCGCGGTCTCCGGCCGACCTCCCGCAAGCTCGAACGACTGAGCGGGCGCATCGGCTACCTCCCGCAGGACGGCGCGGACCGGCTCAGCCCGGACCTCACCGTCGGCGAGGCCATCGCGGAACCGATCTACGCGCGGGACCGCCGGTTCGACCGCAAGGAGGCCGGCCTCATCGTCGCCCGCCTGGTCGACGCCGTGCACCTGCCCCTCGGCGTCATGCGGCTCAACACGTGGGAGCTCTCGAGCGGGCAGCGGCAGCGGGTCGCCCTCGCGAAGGCGCTCGTGCTCGAGCCCCAGCTGCTCGTCGCCGACGAACCCGCCCGTGGCGTCGACGTGCTCGTCCGCCAGTCGGTGCTCGAGGCGCTGGCGACCCTGCAGCGGAACCGGCAGTTCTCGGCGGTCGTGGTGTCGAGCGACCTGCGCGAGGCCCGTGCCCTCGCTGACCGGGTGGCGATCATGGCCGAGAGCCGGCTCGTCGGACTCGGCACCTTCGACGAGGTCCTCGACAACCCCGTCGACCCCTACGTCAAGACGCTCGCGTCGACGGCGGCACGTCCGGTGAAGCGTCGGCAGCCCGTCGCGGCCGCCCCGCGACGGTCCTCGGCCCCGCGCCGGCCCGTCGCCGCCGGCACCGGACCGCGTGCGGAACGGCAGGAGAACGCGTGAGCGCGGAACCGTCCGGGTCCGGGGGGCCCGCGGCCGTGTCGGGCACGTCTTCGTCGTCGGGTACGTCCTCGGCGGGCACGTCTTCGTCGTCGGGCACTTCGTCTTCGGGTGTTCGCGGGCACCGGGCCGTCGTGACCGACGCCGGCGCCGCGCTGCCGATCGCACCGCCGACCGCCGGGCCGGTCGCGATCCTGCCCGCCGGTGACGGCACCGCCCTCCACGAGGACGCAGTCGCCGCTGCCGGTGGGACCGTGGGTGCCCTCGGTGCCGAGACCGCCGGGCTCGTGTGGCTCGATCCGCGGGACCCGTCCGGCCTGGCCGACGCCCTGGACGCCACGCCGTCGATCGGCTGGGTCCAGCTGCCGTTCGCCGGTGTCGACGCCTTCGCCGGGCTGATCGCCGAGCACGGCGACCGGGTGCTCTTCACCTCGGCCAAGGGGGCGTACGCCGAGCCCGTCGCCGAGCACGCTCTCGCCCTCACGCTCGGGACGCTCCGGGTGCTGCAGAAGCGTGCCCGTGCACGGTCCTGGGCGACCGAGCCCGAGGGTGTCTCGCTCTACGGCAGGAGTGTGGTCGTCATCGGCGCCGGTGGCATCGCGCTGGAGTACATCCGGCTGCTCGCACCCTTCGAGGTCTCGGTCACCGTGGTGCGCCGATCGTCCTCGCCGGTCCCCGGGGCCGACCGGACCCTCACGACCGACCAGCTGGACGAGGTGCTGCCCGACGCCGACGTCGTGATGATCGCGGCCGCGATGACCTCGGGGACGTCGAAGCTGTTCGGGCCTCGGCAGTTCGCGATCATGAAGCCGTCCGCACGGCTCGTGAACATCGCCCGCGGCGGACTCGTCGACACCGACGCGCTCGTGGACGCCCTGCGGAGCGGAGCCATCGCCGCCGCCGGGCTCGACGTCACCGACCCGGAGCCCCTGCCGGACGGACATCCGCTCTGGGACGAGCCGGGTGCGATCATCACGCCGCACCAGGCCGACACGCCGGAGATGGTGGCGCCGCTGCTGGCCGAGCGCGTGCGGGTCAACACCGTGGCGTTCCTCGGGGGCGCCGGCGAGGGCTTCGTCGGCGTGGTGGACCCGGTCGCCGGGTACTGAGCGCGGCACGCCCGGGATGCGTGGTGGATGCGCGGGGCGGCTCCGGGTTCCTGCTATGCTGTTACCCGTTGTTCGCACGACATTCGCCAGCGAACAGTGATCCTCGATAGCTCAATTGGCAGAGCAGCCGGCTGTTAACCGGCAGGTTGTTGGTTCGAGTCCAACTCGGGGAGCAGCCAGGCCCTCACCTTCGGGTGGGGGCCTTTTGCGTGCGCGGGGTGCGGCGGGCGCGCGGGGTGCGTGCGGGGCGCGCTGCGTGGGCGGGGTTTCGCGCTGGGCGACAGGTCACGGGCTCCGGCGGGCGTGAGGTGTCGGTGGGCGCGAAACGTCGCGCGGGTGCGGCACGCGAGTTCGGCGCGCGGCATCCGCTTCCGGTGCTCGCAGCGGACCCATGGCTGGATGCTGTTAGCGTTCACAGGTGATCACCCTGCGCCGAGCCCTCGCCGCGGCCGTCGTGGCGACCGTGGCGATCGGTCTCGCGGGGTGCACGACCGGTGCCGAGTCGGAGCCCGGTGACTCGCTCGACACCGCCGCGACCTCGGGTGTCGCAGCCTCGGGCGCCGCGCCGATCGTGTTCGCCTTCGTGTGCGAGACGGGCGTGTCCGGCCGGACGGAGACCTACACGACCTACTCCGCCGTCTGGGAGGACGACCGCACCGACTGTCGGGCGCGGCGCATCACCGGGACGACGATGTCCTCGCAGCAGCGCGCGGCGGTCGATGCCGGCCGGGGCGACGCCACGCTCGAAGGACTCGCCGCGACGTGCGCACTGCGGGGGAGCGGGCCGTGGGCCCGGGCCGTCGACTCGGCGGCCGAGGCGAACGTCGCCGCAGCACTCCTCGCGTACTGCCCGGGACATCCGGAGACCGGCCACCTGCGGGACGCGATCGCGGCCTGGCGGAGCTGAGCCGTGCCTCCCGGACGGCCGACAGGCCAACCGACCGACGGACGGGCCGACCCACCGACAGGCCAACCGACCGACGGACGGGCCGACCCACCGACAGGCCAACCGACTGACGGGTCGGCCGACCGGCTGACCGACCGACCGCCGTGCGGGCCGGGGCTCCTGCCGTCAGCCCTCGGGGTGGTCGCGACCCGGCAGCCACGACTTGCCCGGGCCGCCCCAGCTGTTCTTCCGGATCGCCTTGGCGACCTGCTTGCCGTAGGGGTGCACGAGCCGGTCCGCGTACAGGTACCCGTCGAGGTGGTCGTACTCGTGCTGGAAGATCCGGGCGAGCCAGCCGTGCGCCTCGACCTCGAACGGCGTGCCGTGCTCGTCGACCGCGCGGAGCAGCGCACCCTCGGACCGACGGAGCGGGAAGCGTTCGCCGGGGACCGACAGGCAGCCCTCGGACTCCTCGTCGTCGTCGAGTTCCTCCACAGCCTCGGGCACGGCGGGAGTGGTCCACAGGACGGGGTTCACCGCCACGCCACGGTGCAGGACCTCGTCATCATCGGTCCATGAGTACACGAAGAGCCGCTTGCCGACGCCGACCTGTGGGCCGGCCAAACCGACCCCCGGTGCGAGGTCCATCGTCTCGAACATGTCGGCGACCAGCGATCGCAGGTCGTCGTCGAAGTCGGTGACCTCGGCTGCACGGGCGTGCAGGACGGGTTCACCGGTGATGCGGATCGGGAGAACGGCCATTCACCCAGGTTATCCGGCGGGGAACGGTAGCCTCGACGCGTGACGACGGACCTCCAGCTGCCCGACGCGGTGAACCTCACGCCGTTCCAGGCGCTCATGATCCCCGTCGCGCTCATCGGCGCGGTGTTCCTGTCGCTGGGGGCGCAGTTCCAGAGTCGCGGGGTGCAGCGGGTCGAAGCGCGGCTCGGCCGGCAGTCGAAGGGCCTCAGCGTCCGACACGTCGTCGGGTTGCTCTCGAGCGGCTACTGGGTGCTCGGCACGCTCATGCTCGGCGTCGCCGTCGTGCTGCAGCTGGTGAGCATCACCTACGCGCCGCTCATCGTCGTCCAGCCGCTCGGCGCCGTGGCGCTCGTGATCACCACGTGGTTCTCGTCGCGGGCCTCGGGCGTGCCGCTCGGCCACCGCGCACGGCGGGCCGTGTGGACCTGCATCATCGGTGTCGGCATCTTCGTGGGCATCGCCGCGTTCGTGGGGCACGAGAGCGCGATCACGAGCCGACAGCTCGTCACGGTGCTCGTGGTCCTGGCGGTCGTCCTGGTCCTCGTGCTCGTCTCGTTCCGGATCGTGGCGAAGCACAAGAACGCGCTCTACTACATCGTCGGCGCCGGCATCCTCTACGGCTTCGTCGCGACGCTCGCCAAGGTCGTGCTCAACCGGTTCGTGAACGGCACGTTCGACTGGCTGACGGTGCTGGCGATCGTCGGGGTCGTCGTCGCGGCGTCGCTCGGCGGGTACTTCGTGCAGAACGCGTACTCCATCGGCTCGGCCGACCTGGTGATCGCGGGGCTCACCGTGATCGACCCGATCGTCGCCGTGGGCATCGGTGTCGTCGTCCTCGACGAGGCCTCGGGGGCGCCCGTCTTCGCCGTCTTCGGCTTCCTCGTCGCCGCGGCGATCGCGATCACCGGCGTGTTCCTGCTCGCCAAGCACCACCCGCAGACCCGCGCCTGAGAGCTCGTCCCACGGGGTGACGGTGTCCACCGCGAGGCGGACGCGAGCCCCGCGCGACGTGGGGTAGCGTCGTGGAACGACCAGCATTCGCCCACGAGAGGACGACGCCAGCCGTGTCAGACGACGCCACCACCGCCACCGCCGAACCGACGGGTGCGACGGGCGGTCGACGACCGCTGCGTGTGCTCATCGCGGCCGACACGTTCGCGCCCGACGTCAACGGCGCGGCGACCTTCGCCGAGCAGCTCGCCGTCGGCCTCGCCGAACGCGGGCACGAGGTCCAGATCGTCGCCCCCGCGTCGAGCCGCCACTACGGCACCTTCGACGAGGAACTGCACGGCGTGACCCTCGTCGTGCACCGCCTGAAGTCCTACAAGTGGCCGCTGCACGCCTGGCTGCGCTTCGTCTGGCCGTGGAGCGTCCGCAAGTGGACCGCCCCGATCCTCGACGCCTTCCAGCCGGACGTCCTGCACATCCAGTCGCACGTCGTCGTCGGCCGGGGCATGGTGCCCGAGGCGCACGCGCGCGGCATCCGGGTGATCGCCACGAACCACTTCATGCCCGAGAACCTCCTCGAGTACACGCCGTTCGGCAAGCGCACCGTGCCGATCGCGGTGAAGATCGCCTGGAACGACGCGGCGAAGACGTACCGACTCGCCGACGCGATCACCACGCCGACGAACCTCGCCGCCGACTACCTGCGCCGCGCCATCGCCGGGCAGCGGGTCCTGGCGATCTCGTGCGGCATCGACGCCACGCGGTACGTCGCCCGCGAGGGGCGTCCGGCGAACAACGACATCGTGTTCGTCGGCCGGGTCGCACCCGAGAAGAACCTCGACGTCCTCGTGAAGGCCCTGGCGCTTCTCCCGGCCGAGCTCGACACGACGCTGACGATCGTCGGCGACGGCGAGATGATCCCGAAGCTCACGCACCAGGCGAAGGAGCTCGGGCTCGAGGACCGCGTCCGGTTCCTGGGCTTCGTCTCCGACGAGGCGAAGCGGCAGGCCCTCACGAACTCGACCGTCTTCGCGATGCCGTCGACCGCCGAGCTCCAGAGCATCGCATCGCTCGAGGGCATGGCCTCCGGACTTCCCGTCGTCGCGGCGGACTCGATGGCGCTCCCGCACCTCATCGACGGCAACGGCTTCCTGTTCACACCCGGTGACGAGCACGACCTGGCCGCGAAGCTCACGGCCGTGCTGACCGCGTCGGACGACGACTACGTGGCGATGCGTCACCGCAGTCTCGCCATGATCGAGGCACACGACATCAACCGCACGCTCTCGACGTTCGAGTCGCTGTATCGTGGGGAACCGGTGGACTGACGGTCCCCGGCGAGGGGCGGTAGCCAAGCTGGTCAAGGCAGTCGGCTCATAACCGAACGATTCGCGGGTTCGAGTCCCGCCCGCCCTACATGTCAAAAGCCGACGCGGGTCCGAGCAGCAGCAAGCGACCGCACCCGCCCCGCGTGCACCTCCCCAGGAAGCGCGACGCACCGCAGGACCAGGACGACCACGGACCGACGCCGAACGTGACGTTCGAGGTGACCCGCGGTGGCACCGGCGTGCGCGTCAACGCGTTCCGGATCGGCTTCATGGGTGCGCTCGGTGTGCTCGTCGCGGTCGTGGCCGGTGCGATCGTCAACGAGCTCAGCACGGTGCTCGTCTACGTCGGTGTCGCGCTGTTCCTCGCGCTCGGCATCGATCCGCTCGTCTCCTTCCTCGAACGGTTCGTCCCGCGATGGGTGGCGATCACGGTGGTGGTGGTCGGGGTCCTCGCGGCCTTCGCCGGGGTGGTCTTCGCGGTCGTGCCGATCCTGGTGCAGCAGGCGACGAACCTCATCCAGAACTTCCCCGAGATCGTGCGGGACGTCTCGCGGCAGGAGTGGGTGCAGGACCTCTCGCAGCAGTTCGCCGGATCGTTCGACATCGACCACGCCCTGCAGTCCCTGCAGTCCTTCGTCGAGGACCCGGGCAACCTGCTGAGCCTCGGTGGTGGAATCCTCGCCGTCGGCAGCGGGATCCTGACCGGCCTCACCGGCGCCGTCATCGTCATCATCCTGATGCTCTACTTCCTCGCGTCGATGCGGGGCATGAAGCGGATGACGTACCGGTTCGTGCCCGCGTCGCGGCGCGAGAACTTCATCGACGTCAGCGAGCAGATCACGCAGGCGGTCGGACGCTACGTCGTCGGACAGATCTCGCAGGCGCTCATCAACGGCATCCTCAGCTTCGTGTTCCTGCTCATCATCGGCGCGCCGCTGCCGGTGCTGCTCGCATCGTTCGCCTTCATGGGATCGCTCATCCCGCTCGTCGGGACGCTCGCGTCGGCGATCGTCATCTCGCTGCTGTGCCTGTTCGCGTCGCCGGCGACCGCCCTCGCCGCGGCGATCTACTACCTCGTGTACATGCAGGTCGAGGCGTACGTGATCTCGCCGCGGATCATGTCCCGGGCGGTCCAGGTCCCCGGCGCCCTCGTCGTCATCGCCGCGGTCGCGGGCGGCACGATCGGTGGAGTCCTCGGCGCCCTCGTCGCCCTGCCGGTGGCGGCGTCGGTGATCATCATCGTCCAGAAGGTCATCTACCCCCGCCAAGAGCAGTCGTGACCGACCTCGCCGAACACGCCGCCGGTCGCGACCGGTGGGCGACGAGCGCCCGGGGTCCGCTCGCGCTCGTGAACGCCCAGCGCGTCGACCACGCCCAGCCGGTGTGGCCGGTGCCGGGGCAGTGGGCGCCGGCGCCCGGAGGGCTCACGGTCACCGCCGTCCCGGACGACGGGGTCCTCGTCGACGGCGACTCCGTGGACGGGACCGCGTTCGTCGCCGGCGACGAGGCCGTCGTCCCCTCGACCGTCGCGTTCCCCGACGGGCTCGCGGGCACGGTCTCCCGCGGCACCCTGCGGGTGTGGGACCAGGCATCGGACGCGATCGCCCGGTTCGACCGCATCGCGCGCTTCGAGCAGTCCGCCGCCTGGGTCACGTCCGGCAGGTACACGCCGGGTGAGCCAGGAGGCGCGGCGAGCGTCGTCGACGCCGCCGGCGATCCGCTCGAGGTCGCGGGACACGTCGAGACCACGCTGGACGGCGCGGCCGTCCGGCTGCTCGCGGTGCGGTCGGCGCCCTTCCACGGCGTCCCTCGGCTGCAGCTCATCGTGCAGGACGCCACGAGCGCGCTCCCCGAGGAGGACCCCGGGAGCACCTACTCGATGGGGCGGTTCCTGTACCTCGACGACCCCGGCGAGCCTGCCGACGTCGCGCTGGACTGGAACCTGCTGGTCCTGCCGCCGTGCGCGTTCTCGTACCAGTTCGCCTGCCCGATCCCGCCGGCGGAGAACCGCATGCCGGTGTCGGTCACCGCGGGGGAGCGGCATCCCCTCGACACCGCGGGACACGTCTTCCACTGAGTCCCGCCGCGGTACCTGGCGTTCCCAGCGTGCAGGCTGCATAATGGGCGTGTCCGCAAGGACATCACAATCGGATATCGATGGTTCCGAACGAGAACCTCCAGTTCAGGTCGATGGGGAAGTCGCACCTGACGAATCGGAGGAATCGTGAACGGAACGACCACCGGGGTGCTCTACGTGCACTCCGCACCACGCGCGCTCTGCCCGCACGTCGAATGGGCGGCAGGTCGCGCCATGAGTCGTGCCGTGAACTTCTCGTGGCTCGACCAGCCCGCACAGGACGGCGCGCGTCGCACCGAGTTCACCTGGACGGGTTCCGTCGGGACGGGCGCCGCGATCGCCTCGGCCCTGCGCGGTTGGGAGCACCTCCGGTACGAGGTCACCGAGGAGCCCACGTCGGAGTCCGACGGCGGCCGCTGGATGCACACGCCGGACCTCGGGGTGTTCTACGCGCAGACCGACGTCACCGGCAACATGGTCGTGCCCGAGGACCGCGTCCGCTACGCCATGGAGGTCGCCGGGAGCAACGCGCTCGAACTCCACCGCGAGCTCCGACTGGCGCTGGGCCAGGCGTGGGACGACGAGCTCGAGCCGTTCCGCCACGCCGCCGAGGGCAACCCGGTGGTCTGGTTGCACCGCGTCGGCTGACCTGCCGAACCGTTCCCTCCGTCACGAACGCCGTCCCTCGGGGCGGCGTTCGTGCGTCCGCGTCGGCCCGCGCACGCGCGCCGCCCGGCGGCCGCGCGCT